>NZ_PNDJ01000013.1:0-188321 GCF_005887255.1 Pseudoalteromonas sp. S1609
CCGAACCCCGAACCCCGAAATACAGACACAAAAAAACGGCGCTTAAACAAGCACCGCTTTTAAAATGGTTTAGGCTATTTCTTTAACCTTTAACCTTTAACCTTTAACCTTTAACCTTTAACCTTTAACCTTTAACCTAGCTCTTAAGCTACTTTGTTTTCTTCGCAGCTTGCTAGGTATTCGTCAAACGTACCTTGAAAGTCAATCACTTGCTTGTCTTTAATATCAACAATACGCGTTGCTAGTGACGATACAAACTCACGGTCATGGCTTACAAAAATAAGTGTGCCTTTAAAGTCTTTTAGGGCATTGTTAAGCGCTTCAATGGCTTCCATATCCATGTGGTTTGTTGGTTCATCCATTATTAGTACGTTAACGTCTTGCATCATTAACTTACCGAATAACAGACGGTTTTTCTCACCACCTGAACAGTTACGCGCTTTTTTATTTGAATCGTCTGCGGTAAATAATAAACGCCCTAACATGCCACGAACCATTAAATCGTTGTGTTTAGCAGTGCGCCACTGCGACATCCAATCAAATAAAGTTAAGTCGTTATCAAAGTCTTTGCTGCTGTCTTGTGGGCAGTAACCAAAGGTCGCGTTTTCTGACCATTTAACTTCACCGTGTAAACTTTCAAGCTCGTTAACTAAACAACGTAAAAAGGTGGTTTTACCCACACCGTTTTCGCCGATAACCGCAAGCTTTGCACCCGCTTCAAGCAATAAGTCGCCGCCGGTAAATAATGTTTCACCGTCAAACCCATGGCCAAGCTTGGTTAGCTCAAGCGCTTGGCGATACATTTTTTTGCCCTCGTCAAAGCTCAGTGACGGGCTCATACGGCTTGATGCTTTAACTTCATCAAGCTTAATTTTATCCATTTTTTTAGCACGCGAGCTGGCTTGTTTTGCTTTAGAGGCATTAGCACCAAAACGGTTAACAAAGTCTTGTAGCTCGTCTATTTCAGCGCTTTTTTTCGCGTTTTCAGCTAATAACTGTTCGCGTTGTAAGCCTGAGGCTTCAAGGTACTTTTCGTAGTTACCTGGGTAAATACGCAGCTCGCCGTAATCAATATCGGCCATGTGCGTACATACCGAGTTTAAAAAGTGACGGTCATGGGAAATAATAATCATGGTACATTTACGTTGGTTAAGCTCATTCGCAAGCCACGTAATAGTATGAATATCCAAGTTATTGGTTGGCTCATCAAGAAGCAAAATATCAGGATTAGCAAATAGCGCCTGTGCTAAAAGCACACGCAATTTCCAACCAGGGGCTACGTTCGCCATTAAACCATAATGAAATTCTTTATCGATACCTGCATCAAGTAGTATTTCTTCTGCGCGGCTTTCTGCGGTGTAACCGTCCATTTCAGCAAAAACGCTTTCAAGCTCGGCCACTTTCATGCCGTCTTCTTCGCTCATTTCAGGCAACGAGTAGATACGGTCGCGCTCTTGTTTTACTTTCCAAAGCTCAACGTCGCCCATAATTACCGCGTCAACTACGCTGTATTGTTCAAACGCAAACTGATCTTGGCTTAGGTTACCTAATTTTAGCCCTGGCGTAATAGACACATTACCTGCACTAGGCGTAAGCGCACCGCTTAAAATTTTCATAAATGTCGACTTGCCGCAGCCGTTAGCGCCAATTAAACCGTAACGGTTACCGTTACCAAATTTAGCTGAAATGTTTTCAAACAACGGCTCTGCGCCAAACTGCATCGTAATATTTGCGGTGGAGATCAAAAAAAGTAATCCTAGAAAATTAATGGCAGGGTTAAGCTGCAGCAAGATGCCGCATAAATAAACAAGCGATAGAGTAAATAATAGGCCGCGAATTATACAGATCCACGCCCAAAGATGAAAGGTAAAAGAATAGAGCTTAAAAGCTATAACCGCTGATAAATAGCGTGTATGTTGCTTTTATTTTGCTTAATTAACTCATTTATAGTTTGTAACTCGACTTGGTTAATGGTTTTTTTACTCAACATTAAATGAATCGAACTCTTATTAATGTCCGCCATATTAGGAACAGGCTCAACGCTTGGATGTTGGTTTATAAAATATTGTGCAGCTACTTCGTCTTCTATTGCATAATCAACCCTGTTTTTATTGAGCATTGCAAAGCGTTTATCGGCTGTGGGCATCATAATAACGTGAGCGGGGTGGTCTTGTTTAAATTGCGCAAATGCAGCGCCATAATAACCACCACGGCCAATAGCGAGCGTTAAATCTCTATAAAAAATATCGCTTAGGTTATTTATATCAGGAGAGTCGCTATATTTATAAAGGCGCATTATTTCATCGCGATAAGTATCGCTAA
Source organism: Pseudoalteromonas sp. S1609 (assembly GCF_005887255.1). Taxonomy (GTDB): domain Bacteria; phylum Pseudomonadota; class Gammaproteobacteria; order Enterobacterales; family Alteromonadaceae; genus Pseudoalteromonas. The sequence goes on from NZ_PNDJ01000013.1 coordinate 2,323, forward strand.
AATAGGCATAACTTCGTCTATCAGGGGTTATGCTGGCTGCAAAAACAATATCTATACGGCCTTCTTTTAACTCTTCAAAAGCACGAGCAGAGGTAGGCAGCAACATAAACTTTAAACAAAAAGGTGAGCCGTTAAAAATCGTATTTACCACATCAATTTCAACGCCTGTTAAATTGTTATTAACTGCCACCACATAAGGCGGCCAGTTGCGTTCATTAGTACCCACTTTAAGTGTTTTGGCACAGGCAAATACCTTAAAACTACCAATTATTAGTAATACAACAAAAGCGAGTCTTAGCATTTTATTACTCTAAAAAATTACAACACTTTAGTATAAACCAAGTTGTAAATATAAACAGGGTTAGGTGGTTGTTATTAAAAGGCCAGCAGCTAAAGCGATTGCATGTAATGTAACCTTTAAAACGCTTGGTAAGCTTATAACGGCTTGAATAAGCGTTTATTCAAGCCGTTACACTGCAGGGTAAATAACAGCCATGTTTCATATAACTTTAATGCTTTCAAACACGTAGAAATATTAGGTGAAAGTGTAAATAACATTGGTTTATAGCAGTTAAGCAGTGCTTTTTGGTAATAAAAACATACTACTTAGGGCGTATATATTGCCGTAGCTCTATATTTTTAAATGTTGATACTGTAGATTAGTTATAAATGAATGCCAGATTAATAAATAAACCAAGGAGCGGTGAATTTAGTGCCTACTAAAACACTCAATTACTATAATCAACATGCACAAACTTTTAGCGACTCAACGCTTAATGTTGATATGTCGGCGCTTTACGCAGAGTTTTTACCGCTTATCCCTAAACATGGTCATATTTTAGATGCTGGCTGTGGCAGTGCCCGCGACGCCATGTATTTTAAACAGCAAGGTTTTACTGTTAGCGCGTTTGATGCAAGCGAAAATATTGCAAAGTTAGCCAGTAATTACTTACAACAAACTGTAGAGGTTAAAAACTTTCAGCAGCTTAGTTGTACAAATATGTACGACGGCGTTTGGTGTTGCGCCAGTTTATTGCATGTGCCAAAAGTAGAGTTACCGCAGGTGTTTTTAAAGCTGCAAAATGCCCTAAAACCAAACGGTGTTTTGTATGTGTCGTTTAAATACGGCACGCAAGAGCGCGTGAATAACGGCCGCGAATTTACCGATTTAAATGAAGATGGCCTAACCGCGCTAATTACCCAGCACACCGAGCTTAAAATACTAAAACAATGGCAAACGGTTGACCAACGCCCAGAGCGCGAAAGCGAAGTATGGCTAAATGCCCTAATTAAAGCAGTGCCCGTTTTATGATTGGCGCAATGCAGCAGCAACTCGACTTTATCGCCTATATTCAGCGCATGCTGGTTGAGGGCGAATTCACCGCAACTTATAAATATGCACTATTACATGCTATTGCTGATATTTGCGTAGAACAGCAAAATGAAGATCAGAGTGCTCCAATGGAAATAAAAATCGACACGTTAGTCGATAAATTTATTCAACTTTATTGGAACCACTCAATGCCTTACGCTGCGCACTCTACCGATATTATTACTAATACTGAAGATATGCTGTTAAAGCAAAATAGCCAAGGACAAGCAAAGTTCATCACCGAAATTTACAAACTACAAAATGCAGGTGTGAAAAGTTACAACGCATTCAAAAACTACCAACAATATAGCCAAGTAATTAGTTCTCTTAGGCGAACATTTATCGATGGCCCTCTTTGGCGGTTACAGTTACTTTCGGGTAAAGAAGAATGTTTTTTATATCCCCATATACTTTTAGGTAAAGGCAGAGAGCCCAAGCGAATTGTTTTAAATGCTGGTATAGCTCAGTGTTTTAGGCGTTTTTACGATTTGGTTGTGCATCTTAGTGTTACTGAATGGATAGAAAAAGTACAAACTATAAAAGCGAATCAAACACTATTAGGATCGCAAAGCCAGCTACAAGAGTTCTTGTTTGGCAGTAACAGAACTGCGTTAAAAGTGGTAACTCCACTATTGATAGATATTCAAAACGGGCTTTGCTTTTACTGCCAAAAGCCAATGAATCTCAAAAACGAAAAAGAAACTAAAAAAACGCCAGAGATCGATCACTTTATTCCTTTTAAGCGCTATCCAAACGACTTAGCACATAACTTTGTTGCTGCGCATGCTGATTGTAATAACAATAAGCGAGACCACCTCGCAGCTTTTGCTCACCGCGACCGCTGGCTAGAACAAAATCTTGATACTCATAAAGCCGAAATAACTAATAAACTGCAACCTTACTTTTATTGCGATGCTGATAAATCGCTTGCAGTAAGCAATTGGGCGTATCAGGTAGCCGAATCAAGCAGTGCTAAATTATGGCTTGGCAAAAACAGTTTCGAACAAGCAAAACCAACTGCTGAGTTGTTTACGTTTCCAAACGCATCCCAACCTGAGTTAAATCAAGTTGCTAAGCTCGAAGTTAGTTTAAAATCAACTGATAACGCATTAAAGCTGCCGTACTTCCCCAATATAAAAATAGCCTGTGGGCATTTTAAAACAGGGGATGAAAGCGATATGGAATTGATGGACGCGCCACTTGGCGCGGGCAAGCTAGACCCGCAAGTGCACTTTTTAGCACACGCATCAGGTAACTCAATGAATGGCGGTAAACACCCAATACTTGATGGTGATTTACTACTGCTTGAGCTTATAACACCCGATAAAGCAGGATCGCTACGCGGCCAAATAGTGGCGATAGAGCGAGATGATATAGGCGGGGAAGGGCAGTATTTACTGCGCAAAGTTAATAAGTTATCTAACGGGCAATACGAGCTAATTGCTCAAAACCCTGATTACGAAATAATGATTGCAGATGAAAGCATGCGAACGTTCGCACGGTTTAAGCAAGTGGTTGCAGAGTAGTTTGTCGTCGCGCTTTAACTTGTAGGCGCGGAGCTTGCTCGCGCGCAAAGCGCTTTAACCATGATTTTTACATGGTTTTGGGAAAGGGACTAATAACCTCTATTCGAGGTTTTATCGCGTTGGCGATGGCAACCAAAGGGCGGCTGCCGCCGACCGCCCTTTGGAATCCCCCGGCGCACCCGAGGATCACACTGTGTCCTCAAGTTAAAAATTGATGTGAACGTAAGCGCCGTGTATTCGCCATCCATGGCGAAGTCACGGCTTAACTTGCATCCATGCAAGTGATTACTCATCAATTTATAACTTTCGGGTGTGATCACGGGGAGTTGGAGTGTGTTGGTAGATTGGCTTTCTGAGGTAAAGATTTGTGACTATATCTAGTTTGTATAAGCGAGTAACTTTAATATGAGTAATGCATCATCTAAAAGCATTTTGCACGATGCTACCCCCTCTTGGAATGGTTATAACTACCAAGGTAAAGTAGGGCTCTATGTTTGTTTGGTGAATATTCTTAAAGAAGCTCGTGCAGGAGTCGATTTGCCTGCTTTTAATGCCTTCCTAGATGAACATCATATTGAGTATGAATGGATTGAAGATTTTGCCATTAAAAAAAATGACAATTACCTGTCTCTTCATCAAGTTAAACATAAAGGTGAAAACAAGTTTGAAGACCATGTAGAGGCTATAGCAACCATTTTATATCGGAAAAATGGCGTACTTTCAGACACTGATATATTTAAATACTTTAAATTTAAAAGCAAAAAGAAAGGTGATACTGCAGCAGAACAAGCGAAACTTAAAGCAGAGATAACGGTTCATAAGCTTGTTGACGATATAGGCTTATTAGATAGTAATTGGAAAACGAACGTTCAATCTGTCGATATTAAATACCGTGAAAACATTATAAAATGTTTTAATGATTTTGAGTCATTATCACAAAAAGCGTTTAGAACTTCGATTACCTATTTTCACACCGCTGATAAAGTGGATCAGCCTTCAGAAAATATCACACAAATTGCTGGTATACCTGAACTTTTAGTAGCTAGTTTAGCTCAGCCAAAGAGCCTTTCTTGTCAACTCATTTACCTCAGTTTTGATAATTCACCTGTATATGACTTAGCATTATCAGATGATGAGCTTAATGCACAACTAGAGAGACAAATTAAGGCTCTTTTAGAAATATTTCATCCTGGTATCAGTGAGTTCTCGCCTGAAGATATTCGCCTATATAAAACGGCATTATGTGCTTTGATCGATCAAAACTTAGTAATAAGGCATCAACACATTAGAGATAAGCTAGATAAAGACATTTCTTACTTGCAACGTACTAAACCAAGTATTTATTTTAAGGAAATTGTACAAGAATTAAAAAATACTTATCGAGTTCAAAATGATGCTTATTGGAATTTAGTTTGTCGAGAAAACTTTGAAAAAGCTTATAAAGAACAGCTTGATGAACTCTATGAAGATATTAAACACTCTACATCTGACGAAGATATCGAAGATTATCATCAATACATTGCTAGATTAGAGTCAGTCCGAATCAATATTATTGATAGTTATTTTCCTAACGAATGCGTAAGTTTCTTGCGGAAAATATATCCTCACACAACGAGAAGTATCAATATTCGTGAGTTTTATGAGGCAATATCAGAGCCACAAAAAATTAAGAGTGTTTTTCTAGATTTTATTCAAGAAGTTAAAAAACCATCAGGAAAATTAACACTTGCATGCAAAAATGACATTTTTGAATTTCAACCGAGCTGTATTGATTTCAATTTTACAAGGGCAAGGCGGAAAGATAGGGCGATAGATACAGTCAGGAAAGGGTTGGCTGACAATTATGGCAACCAATCGTTTATTCTTTCCAATGTTGATTACATTGTAGTTAACTCGACTGATGCTGAAGATGTTATTCCTGCAGGTATCGAGAAGATAACTCAGGTCGAAAGTTATGAACATACAAACTCAAATCTAAAAAATTCAGACAAAATCACTCAACAGAAGGAAGTCAGCTTTATGGATAGTCGTAAAGCATTAGGAGAAATTAATGGATAAGTTATTTGATAACTTGATGGAACGACTTTTCATTGAATCTAACTTTTCTTTAACAAGATCAGAGTATATTGAAGAAGATTATAAATGTTCAACTTTGCTTTATATTGGCCAAAATCAACAAGGCGATTATTTCATCTACCTTCAATTACCTGAAAAATTACTGCCTTATGTTAACAATGACATTCAAATAAGATTAGCAGCGTTGATTAAAAATAAAGCTAATGATTTTGATAAAATGACGGATGGTGAAGTAAAGATATCATCTTCATTTGATAAAAATGCAACGTTGATTATTTTTACTACTCATGAAGCCAGAGTTAATAACAATGTAATGAAGCAGGCTATTTCAATTGAAGAAGACCCATACTTCTTCAAAAAACAAGTTTTATTAATATCTGAGAAAGACATTCCAATCATTGCAAGTAATTTTGATGAACATAAAGATAGTTATATTGCATATATTCAAAATTTAATCTCTGATACAGAGCGGTTTAATGAATTTACCAGCCTAAATATGTTCGGGCTGTCCGGCAAAGGGATTGAATACTCCTTTGTTGCTAAGCTTTATGAAAAATTGCCGTTCTTAGCTTTATTAGTTGCTCCGTCTAATCAGGATGTTTTGCAGCATAAGATTGATAAAAAATTAACTGAAGAGCAGCTTGTTGAATGTGAGAAATTATTAAAGCTTGATGGTGAGAAGCTAGAAGAGTGGTTCTCTGAATTAGTTAAGGAAGAAGCTAATGATTAAGTTAGGAAGGATGCGAATAGAGAACTTTAAGTCTTTTATTGAACCTGTTGAGTTTAATTTTACAAGCAATGATTTAGTTCTTTTTGATGGTCCTAATGGTTTTGGAAAAACAACGATATTTGATGCTGTTGAGTTGTGTTTTACTGGGGAGATATCACGAGTAAAGCATACCGATTCTAAAACAAAAAAGGATCATATTCTAAAGGGAAATAATGCCAAACCAACGACCATTCAACTAGAGCTGCTAAATGGTAATGAAACCTGCTTAGTGATAGGTATTCATATACCTGCCAATATTTCAGGAGCTGAAGGTAAAGTAGCTAATTATAAAAATGTTATTGAACGTTTTGAGGCTGAGGTGTGGCAGGAGAATTTACTTTTTCTTAAGCTTAGTAAAAAAACGTTGGATGTGGATAGCTTAAAAAGGCTATTAGACAACGAAAAACTAGATTCAACATTCACCTTGTTTAATTACATCCAACAAGAAGAGACATGTCACTTCTTGAAGCTTGATGAAAGTAAGCGTCATCAACAAATAAGCCATCTATTTGGCACAATAGAAGAAACAAAAAAATCTGATAAATTAGATTTACTTACGGCTAAATTAAAAGAAAAAATTGATACCTATACTCCTATCATCGAAAAAGAAGAAAAAGAGTTAGCTGAATTATCAAAACCATCTACTCAAGAAAATGATGAAAACCCCCATATTGGAAGCGGAAAGCTTTCTATTTTTGCTGATTTATCATCTAGTACGGTTGAGCAGCTTGAAGCCTATAAACATAATTTAGAAGGTGTTGATTGGGTTTTAAAAAACCATTCTGATTTTGAAAGTCTAAAGTTTAATTATTCGCTGAATAAAATGACAACTGAGTGTACAGAACAACTTGATAATTATTTGAAAGTTGGTGCGGTTGAAAATTATGAAGATTTAATTAAAAAACTAAATAAACATGAGACTGTTTGGAAAAGGGCGAATAAAAAAGCTGATATTTATAATGATCTAATTAGGTTGTTTGAAGATGAACCCAATAGCCTTAACAAAGATGTTTTAAATATTTATAAAGAAAATTTTTCAATAAATTATGATGCATTTTCAGCTGAAATAACGTCATTTTTCAGCTTGTCAAAAACAAACGGCTCATTAAATTCTTTACTCATTAAAATCGATGAAAGTCGCCAAAACTTGTTATCCCATTACAAAGTTCATATAGGTGATGATGTAACTCAAGAACACTCAAATATACCTTGCCCATTATGTGGTGATCCAAAGTCTACGTGGCAAGATTTAATTGATGAATATGACAAACAAACAAAATGCTTTTCAGAACAGTTAGGGGAGAATGGTAAGTTACTAACGACAGTGACTAGAAAGTTAATAGAAGACTTTGTAGCCCCTTTAATTGCTAAAATGAAAGACTATCTCACTAAGTATGAAGGTTACTTAAATTTCGATTTTCAAAGTTTGAATAAGTTAAAGAATATAAAAAAAGACAAATTTGAACGCATGACAAAAGTGAAAATTTGGCTTAACTCAAATATTGGTGATTGCTCCTACTTTATTGATAACAAGTTACTTGAAGTTAATCAAAACTATGTCGAAACCAAAGAGCAGCTTATTACTTTTATTAACAGTCATAAGAAATCGATTTCAGAAGACCCATTAAAAGCTTATTTACCTTTAGTTCATGATTTAAAAACACTAGGTTTAGCTTTTGATGAAAGTGGTATGTTAGCCATTGATTCGAACGATATAAGTAAGGACTTATCACTATTATCTCGATTAATAGTTCAGCAAAGTTCTTCATCGTATAAAGCAAAAGAGAAAACGATATCTCAATTAAAAGAAAAAGTTAGTAAATTAAAGTTAAAAAGAGATGAAATATCCAAAATAACCAAAGTATTTAAAGATGAAATTAAAGCTTATGAAAAAGATGTAGCAAAGCATATTGCCATACCGCTCTATGTTTATAGCTCTAAAATCTTGCAATCGAGGACTGAAGGAAGTGGAATCTTTTTAATTACCCCTGAAAGAAATAATGCGAAAGGCTTTATGCAATTTAGCGCTACACCTAACGATAGCCATGATGCCTGGAATACAATGAGCTCTGGACAGCTAGCTGGTGTTGTTATTTCGTTCATGCTGGCTATGAATAAAGTTTACCCCTCAAAGTTATCTACTTTAATGATTGATGATCCGGTGCAAACTATGGATGAGGTTAATATGGCTTCTTTTGTTCAAATGATGCGATATGAGTTTCCTGATATGCAAATTTTGTTGTCAACTCATGAAAGCAAGGTCGCGAATTATTTTCATTATAAGTACAGTCAGGCAGGTTTAAAATCACTCCCAATTAATATGAAGAATAAGAGATTGGAATCTATTAATTAGTATCACCCAACCGCTAATTTCCCAGCCTCATGCCACATTTCACTTGGCATGGGGTTGGTTAATTCCCACGTTATATTCATTGGCTGGCTGCCATTGTGGCTTTGGTATTTAACCTCGCCGTAGTTTACAAACCCCATAGTTCGGCCGTTTTCATCTTTGCCTTGTTCGCGCACAAATAACAGGATGGTTTTGCCTGTTTTTTGATGCTCAATATAGCTTAGGCCGCGGCCGTGTTCTGGTCGGGCGCTGTTTTGCGTTTGCCAATGAAACAGGGTAGGGCTAATTGCATAGTCGTGATACAGCGTGGTGGGCGAGTAGGTTTTTTCGCACTTATTGAGTGTTACAAATAACAGCTCTAGGTTTTGGTTTTTAAATTCTAAAACACCTTCGCGGGCAGTCGATTTTTTATCAAACGAGTGAGCGCCAAACGCGGCGAGTATCTGTTGTCGCGTGTAGCGGCTATGTAATTTTATTGCGTGATTAGGTAAGCACGTTAAATCGCTTTCTTGCTGGTGAATGCGGTTTATTAACAACGTAATCACCTGTGTAAGTTCCTGCTGTAGCTCTTTGTGTTTAAGGGCTTGTAAGCTTTGCTCAAGCGTCTTAAACCCTAAACTTGTGCCTGTGTTATCCCAAAAATTGTAATGCGCCATAAGCGCGTACTGCTGGTTTTGCGCTGTTGGCGTAAAGCTAAAGTCGTTGTTACATAAATCACGTAAAAAGCATAAATAGCTGAGCGAGTCGCAGCCAAGTAATTGGGTGTTGATTGCGCGGTAATACGCGGTGTAAATATCGGCTTGTTCGGCAGGTATTTCATCGCCTTTTAACCAGTGCCAGCCACCGAGTTTTTTATCTTTTGGTTTGTAAATATCTTCAAGCGTGACTTGCGGGTTTATGCGTAAAAAGTTACTCAGCGTGAGCGTGTCATTGGTATGTTGCGTATAGCTATTTATAAGCTGTTGTAAACGGCGTTTAGTGTTTATGGCTTGCTGAATATTTTTTAATATTGTTTGTTGTGTACGTTTTTGCAGCTCTATACGGCAACCTAGCGGTAAATGCGGGAAGTTGTTTTCAATCTCGGTTTTTATTGGCTGATTACTTTTACCAATCAGTGCGCGAAACTTACTCGCAAAATCGTATTCTGGGCGGGCATTGCCGACAAAGTCGAGTACGGTGCAGCATTGTTTTTGGCTATTGTCGGGCAGGCGCAAACCACGGCCGAGTTGCTGTAAAAACAGCGTTAGGCTCTCAGTTGGGCGTAAAAATAACAGGGTATCGACCTCTGGAATATCGACCCCTTCGTTAAAAATATCAACCACACAAAGTATTTGTATTTCGCCTTGGCGTAGTGCTTGTTGCTTGTGCGCCCGTTCATCGGTGTTTTTGCTAGTAAGCACATCGGCGTTTATGCCTGCTAAGTTAAACTTAGATGCCATAAACTCTGCGTGTTTTTGACTTACGCAAAATGCTAGCGCTTTAATGTTGTGAACATTAGTCACTATATCAGCAAGGCTGGATATAATTTTGTTAGCGCGGCTGTTCTCCCCGGTATAAAGGTTACTTAGCTCGGTTATATCGTAACGGCCACCACGCCATGTTACTTGGCTTAGGTCGGTATCATCATCTAGACCAAAGTATTGAAATGGGCATAAATGGCGCTGGTTTATTGCCTCTGGCAAGCGAATTTCAGCGGCTATTGCGCCGCAAAAATCATCGAGTATATTGGCACCGTCTTGGCGCTCTGGTGTTGCGGTTAAGCCAAGTAATATTGTGGGTGTAAAGTGATTTAATATAGCGCGATAACTGGCTGCGCTTACGTGATGCACTTCGTCTATCACTATGTAATCGTAATAGTCAGGAGTTAAATTAAGCGATTCAATTTGGCTATTCAGCGTTTGGATTGACGCAAATAATTGGTTATAGCGCTGTGGTTTGTAGTTACCCACCCACAGCTCACCAAAGTCGTTATTTTTAAGTACACCACGGTAAGCACTTTGCGCTTGTTTAAGTATTTCTTCGCGGTGGGCTACAAACAAAAAGTGGGCGTTTGGATTTTTGTCGTAAACGGTTTTAAAGTCGAACGCCGATATAATGGTTTTACCCGTGCCCGTTGCGGCAACCACTAAGTTTTTAAAGCGATCATGAACGCTACGTTCAACGCTTAGCTTTTCTAATATTGCGAGTTGGTGGGTTTTTGGCGTGATATCAAAATAAAACTGACTGCTTGCTTGGCCAACACCGCGTTGCTCATTAAGTGAATTTATGAGCTTTTCTTTACATTCAGCTTTGCCAGTAAACAGCTCGAAATCTGGCGATTGCCAGTAGGTTTCAAAGGTGCTTTTGGTTTTGGCTATTATGTGCGGAATTTCTTGCGCGGTAATTTTTAAGTTCCACTCAAGGCCGCTGGTAAGCGCCGAATGCGATAAATTAGACGAGCCAATATAACCGGTATGAAAACCCGTATTACGCATAAACAAGTATGACTTTGCGTGTAAGCGCTCTTGCTGATTGTTGTAACTCAGCTTTACCTCGGTATTTGGTAGGTTTGCTAAAAATTCCACGGCTTTGGCATCCGTTGCCCCCATGTACGAGGTGGTAATAACTTTGAGCTTATTGCCGCTTTTGGTAAAGGCTTCAAGCTCATTTTTAAAAATGCGCAGCCCCGTCCATTTTATAAATGAAACAAGCCAGTAAATAGTGTCGGATGACTTAATCTCGCGCTTTAGCTCGGTTTCGAGCGATATACCTGCATTCGCACCGCTAAACAATTCGCTTTGGGTAAGCCCTGTTAGCGGAAAAATATCGTGAGAGTAATCTTTAAGATTGGCCGCAATAGGGTTTTGGGTATTAAACAGCGCAGTAAGAATACGACCTTGGCTGTCGATAAGGTTTTCGTTGATTAGCTCGTCATCGCGAATATGCTCTTTAAGCCACAGCACAAGGCTATTTGCTAGGTTTATTTGCTCCTGCAAACGCTCGTCTGAATTCGGGATTGCATCAATTGCATGTGCAACAAGCTTGCCTAAAAAGCGCGAAAGCCACGTTGCTGCCTCTGCCGATTCTAGTTGGCGCTCGCCCACGTAAAATTGATCGCGATTTAAATTTTGCTCAATTACTTGTGTAATTAACTGCTCGTAAATACCAATCTGTTGCATTAAATCGCTCCCTGTTTGCGAGCATTCAGTTTACTAAAACATGCAATGTAAACAAGCATTAACTCACTATTGAATCAAAGGCAGCTGTTAAGAGAATTTCCCCGTGACCACACCCGAAATTGAATTAATGATGAGTAATAGCAGCGCATGGATGCGCGTTAAGCGATGCTTACACACGGACGTGTTTCATCGCGTTTGCGTTCATATTATTAATTTAAATTGAGGAAATAGTGTGATCCTCGGGGCGCCGAGAGATTCCAAAGAGAAGTCGGCGATTACTTCTCTTTGGTTGCCGTCGCCAACGCGACATTTACTCGTTAATAAGATAATTAAGAAAGTCTTCTTTTGAAGAAAAGACTTTAAATACTTTTGCTATACGATTTTCAGTTTGTGTTAATAACCAATCAAACGCTTCTTTTTTATAGCCTTTTCCATCAAAAACGATAACTACCGTTTTCTCTGGTGCATTACTTAATGACTCATAAAAGAATGGGAATTTTTGGTCGACAGAGCCGCTTTGTACTTGTCTATGAGCTTCTATTCTTAATAAGCCTTTAGTTTTATGATGTATCAAAAAAGTACTGTGGCGTGTACTGCCGTACATATCTTGATAGGCTGCACGCTTAATATATTTCTGCTGTTGAGGTTGAGAGTCTGTACATTCAGTAAAGCCAATAGAGGTTAGATCTTCTTCTAGTTCAGTACAAAACTTACGGTTTGATTCTTGTGGCGAGCCTGTATGTTCATACTTATTTGGTATTTCATCAAATAATGGTAATTGACCATCCATGTAACTTTCTCCTTTATAGTTGAACAATTAACATACTAAAAAAAGGGTAAAAGTCAAAGCAACACCAGCGTTTATATTTTGCTTTATAGAAAATGTTTGAGGAGCAGTGGAGATCCAAGGAGAGAGCAACGCTTTAACGTAGTAAATAACGCCCCTCGGTTGCCGTCGCCGACGCGACTTCTACTTAAATTTGCAATTAAAAATTCCCGCCACAAACTGCTCCAACAATTGCGCTCGGGCATGATTTAAGAATTCGCTTAAACTATCTGTTTCTATTTTAGATTCAATCCTCTATATTCAGCCTAGGCGCCCAAAGGAAAAACAGCACTCAATTTAGGGATAAATAATGATTAAATGGATTTTATTGATACTACTTTGCGTATTTACTTCTTTCCCGCAAGCGTACGAGCAATACTCGCAAGAACATTGCGATAGTATTGTAAAAGAACGTGAAACAATGCGTTCACGGTTGCGTCAAGGCTATAGGGTGAAAGAAGGTGAGCGGTTAAAAGCACGGTTCAAATCTTTATTTGAAGAACTTGCAAAGTATTGTGATAAACCCAAACAAACTAACCGAACACACCAACGCTCTTCGGCTTACAGCTCAAGTAATAATGCATTATTGCGCACGCAGATGCCTAATATGAAATTACATAGCGACAGCTATAGCGATCCTGAAAAGCTGGCTGCGTGGTCTGAATTTTATACTTTACCAAAGCGCTGCCGTTCAAAAGGCATGCAATCATCCGATTTCGTATGGTGCAGTGAATATCGTGGTGAACAAAAACGCTTATTTGAAGCCCAATGGAAAAAGCGACGATAAAGATGTTGAGCACAAAATGGCGCGTGCTATTTGTATTTATTGTGCTGTTAATTGTAGCGGCACTTATTGCTAACCACCTAACTGGGCGGGTAATCAACTACCATGATCCTATTGGCAGTGTACGGGCTATTTACGAAGATATAAAAGCCGAAATCGAAATAGTTGAAGAAGCAGAGCAAACCCTAATTGAACCCTCTGCAGGCTCGTTTACCACTAAAAAAGTAATACAAAACCATTTACCACAAGCCGATACAACGCGTTGTACCGATGTTTCATTAGGTGAAGTTAAATATAAGCGTAATGGCAATATTTACACTTGGACTGATAGCCATGGTGTGCCCCATTTTAGTGATACTAAGCCAGGCTTTGCGGTTGAAACACTTGATACTGACATTGTTGAGCCGCTTGATTACTTTGAATTAACGCTACAGGCCGCTAATTTACCGCCGTCGTTTACAGAAAAATTACGGATAAAACTAAATACTGTATTTAAAGTGTATGGCCAAATTATAGGGGCAGATGCATTAAAAAAGGTAAGGTTAAACCTGACCATATTCGCAACGCGAAGTCGTTACGAACAAGCGATTAAACAGCGCGGAGCAGATCCAAGTAATACAGATGGTATATATTTTCATGCTACTAACTCTGCGTTTATATATTATCGAAACGAGCAAAACGCAATGCGCACAGCAATACACGAAGCGGTGCATGCTATAAACAAAGCAATACTAGGCACAACTCCTCGTTGGCTTAATGAAGGGCTGGCTGAATATTTTGAATATACCAACAACAGCATGCAATTAGTCAGCATTGACCCTCACCTAAGTTGGATAAGTAACAAACACATAGCGCAAAGTGTTTTTACTATTAATTGGTTGATAGGTTTAGATAACAAATGGCAAACAGCGGATGACACTAAACTTTATGCGAGCAGTTGGGCGGCGATATATTTTTTAATGGGCTCGAGCAAAGGCAAGCAGTTTTTAAAAAGCGTTATGTTAGCCGAGCAAAATTCACCTTGCAGTAAACTCACTGCTGAAACACTGGAAAGTATGCTGTATCAGCACTTTCCGCAGCTGTCTAAAGACTATAAAACATGGTTAAACAAACCATTTATAAAACATCGTTTTTAAAAAGATATTAAAAGTTGCGCTTTTCACGTCAGCAAACTGTACGCCCACGGTAAAATTTAAAGGACACTACTAAACAACTTTCCCGTGATCACACCAGAAATTGAATTAATGATGAGTAATAACAGCGCATGGCGGAATTTTGTTCCCGACAAATTCCAAGTACCTAGATCCCTTTAGGCAATGCGCGTTAAGCGATGCCTACACACGGACGTGTTTCATCGCCTTTACGTTCATATCATTAATTTGAATTAAGGAAGTAGTGTGATCCTCGGGGCGCCGAGGTGACGAATGACCAAAGCGTAGCTTTGCAGCGTGAGGAAGTGGAAGCATGGATGCTGACAGGAACCCAGCTGAACGGATGAATTATTTGCAGCAGAGTTTATTTAAAGACAAATCATACTTTGGTTGCCGTCGCCAACGCGATATGTATAAATAAAGTAGACGAGTATCGAGTATCGAGTTGCGGGTTTCGAGCCATTAAAAGCTACGCTTTTCACGTCAGCAAGCTTAACGCCTACGGTGGTAAAAATGCTAGGTTTAAGGGAAGTGATTAGGTGCTAGGTTGTGTTTTGCCTGTCGCTCGCGGCTCGTTACCCGCAGCTTTTATTTTCTCATTTGCCCTCATTCACTTCTCTTTGTGCAAATATGGTTTTAAGTGATTTATTCAAAAAGAGGTTATGAGGCGCTGCGCTAAAGAGGTAAGAATAAAAAAATATGTTTCAGGGAAGTAACTAGGCGCTAGGATATTTGCATAAGCTCGATGCACGCAGCCCGTTGTGTGAGGCCGTTATTGAGTTTTTACCTAAAGGATAGTGTGCTATCACTCTTTCAATGTCGTATGTTTGCATTGTTTAGATGTCGTATGTTTGCTATATTTTATCTAAGCAACGAGAGTAATTAATATGACAATAGCAAGTAAAGTAACCACAAGAATAAACCGCTCTAAGCGTTATGTTTTTGAGCGCGCTGATTTTGCTGATATTGCAGGTTACGACCAAGTTGGCCGTGTTTTAAAAAAGCTGGTAGATAGTGGCCAGTTGTTACGCATTGGCTATGGGCTTTATACTAAAGCGCGAGAAAATCGCATTACTGGTAAGTTAATGCCAGCATCACCTGCGGGTGCAGATGGAGTCATTTTAGAAGCTATTGAAAAACTGGGCGTTGAGTACCAGTTTGATGAATTTACACAACGCAGTCTTGAGGGTGAAAGTTTACAAATTCCCGCTTCATTTAAAATAATGACCAATAGCCGGTTTAAGCGTAAAATTGTTGTAAATAATAGCGCTATCAATGCGAGTTGATAGCGATTTATTTTTAGATGTAGCGGATGCTCTTGGTATGGGTAACCCTGCCATTGTTGAAAAAGATTACTATGTAGTTGCACTACTTAAGCTACTTTGTGAGTTATCTTTTGATACGCATTTTTTAGTTTTTTCAGGCGGTACGGCATTAACAAAGTCAGGCATTAAAACTCATAGGATGTCTGAAGATGTTGATATAAAAATCATTCCTAAAGATTTAACTGCTAACACGTCTAAAACTAAAAGAAGAAAGGCTAGAAAAGCGCTCCACTTACAGTTAATTGCTGCAATTAATTCACATGATTATTTTTCTGTAGAAAATACTCCAACTGTTTTTGATGAATATAGATACCAACAAATTGATATTCGCTATCCTCAAGCCCATTCAAAAGCCCCATGTTTACGACCGTTTATTAAATTAGAGCTTATAGAAACATTACTTTTTGATAATGTACAAAGCCGCAATATATCTTCTTTAGTGAACGAGGTAACTCAACAGGCACCAGAAGTGCCGCTGATGGATTTTTCTAGCATTAAGAGTACTCAAGCTGAAAAGTTAGTGTCTATGCTTAGGCGCACAGCGAGCTTTGCACGTGATAATAGAAGAGACGATGATCCTGCGCTAATTCGCCATATTTATGATACGTATTATATTCAACACGCTGGATTGGCGAATGTTCAAGATGTAGTACCTTTAGTGCAAAAAGTCATTGCGGAAGATATTACCCGTTACGGTAATCAGCATTTAGAATTTATGGCAGAACCGATTATTGAACTTAAGTTTGCTTTAAACGTGTTACAAACTAATCCACTCTATGAAACGCGCTTTAATGAATATGTTGTTCCAATGATTTACGGTAGTCATAAATTGCTCTGGCAAGAAGCATTTGATGTATTTAAATCATTTTGCAAAGATGTTTTAAATGATATTGAGCTTTAACCGTCAAATTTGAAAAGTGCTGTATTTTCATAATCACTACACACTAATGCTCGGAGCGCCGAGGTGACAAATGACCACAAAAATATCTGGAATATTTTTGAACACTTTTGCTGAAAGACGCCGAGCGACGAGTTGCGGGTTTCGAGCCAAGCTGCGCTTTTCGCGTCAGCAAGTTGTGCGTCTGCATTGATAAAGGCCGCGGATGTGTTCGTTGCCAGTCGCTTGTTGCTCGAAACCGAAATTGGCGTTTAAAATAATCACAGCTAAAACTGGTTTCTACTATTTCAACTTACCAATTAATACAATGAGGCAATTAAGCATGCTATTCGCCTCATTTTTTGAGGTGAATAATGCGTGAAAGTAACGTAATTTAAAAGCGGTAGTTTTCGCGTCAGCAAGCTTAACGCCTACGGTGGTAAATGCAGCGGGCTTCGAGTGACGAGCAACGAGCTTTTGCTAAAACCTAGCTCGTAGCCCGAAACCCGCGTTCCAAACAATAAAGCCCCGCCAGGTCAGTCAGCCAGGGCGTTATTTGTGGGCTGATAAGCGCCATTATCTAACGCATCAAAGTAGGCTTGATAAAGACCGTTTTGCTTAAATTTAAGTAATTGCTGATTAAAAATTTCAAGCCGCTGTTTACTGTATTTGTTATTTTTAGGGAACATCATAAAGCTTTGGTTTATGAGTAAAGCTTTGGGATGATGGTTAATAGAGCTAAATAAGTTAGGTAACTTACTGGCCAAGATGTAATAGCCGACGCTTTTTTCTTCGGCAAAGGCGTCAATTCTGCCCATAGCTAAGCGTTTAAAGTTTTGCTCTGTGGTACTTACTCGCGACATATCAAATAGACCCGCTTGTAGTGCTTTATCAAACTTTTCGCCATAGCTGTAAGCAAGCCCACCACCGAGTAATAAGCCTTTTAAATCGTTTAGGTTTTGCCAATCAAAAGGGCGTTTTTTGTGATAAAAAAATACAAAACGCTCGTTTAATACAGGTTCACTGTAAAAATAATCCTCAGTGCGTTGTTGTTCAAACATCCATACGGCGGTGGCTGCGTATTTATCATTAATGGTGTCGTGGTAAGCACGCGGCCAAGGTAAAAAGGTAAAGTTAACCTTAATATTGGCTTGTGCAAATAAGTCGGTGATCAAATGGGCAATTACACCTTGGTGAGGCAATGATTCACTCATAAAAGGGGGCCATTCGCCGGTACTTATATTTAAAGTAGTGGTGTGTGTGGATTGCTCGTCTTTAGGTTGAATTGCTTCAATTGCGTTACTGTAATCACTCACCAAAGCCATCAGAAAAAAAGATGCGGTAAAAATAAGGTATCTTAATTTAGCTGATAACATCACGTGCATATGTATAGTTTACTCCTTCTGAGCCATTAGGTTGAGAGTGGTGCTGTTTAAAAAGTAGGCTATTGTAGTGAGTGAAACTGAATGCACGCTTAAACTATACCAATCCGCAATAATACTTAATCATTTTACGGGGCTAAATATGTCGCTACCTGCGTTAAAAAATTCTTTTTTATAACAACTAAATAGAAAACTTTTGCCTAGCTATCAACGCGTTTTTCCAGCCTCAAAATAGACCACTTAATTAAGCGAATTGGTACTAGATTTAAAGCCACCTTTGAATACGTTCAGCGTACTCTATTATTCTTTTGTTTGCATGTTTTTTGCACGTTCTTCAGCTTCAATTAGTGCTTGTGATTTAGGGGCACGTTGTTTTTCTTCTATTTTCGGTTTTTGCGGAGAATTTGGATCCCAACTTTCATCAAGCGATAAGTTAGCAAATGGGTTGCTGCTTTGTGGCGGGATATCAGGCTTAGTGGGTTCAACTGGCGATACTTTTACTTGTTCTGGTTTTATCGCACTTTTTTTAGTGGGCAAGGGCGCATTGGGGTCGAAGGTGCGTATTTCAGGCTCTTTAAAGTCGTGCTCGATAGATGGCGTTAACGGTGAGCGCAGTTGTTTAGGCGAATGTAAGTCTGCCTTTGGCTGTTGAGGCGAAATGGGCTCAGCTGCAATAGGTGCTTCTTTTTTAGCCGCTGGCACAGTCTCGCTAGGCTGATTAACCGGCTTGCGTTGTTTTTTGATTTGTTTGGCTTCAGGGTCAAAGTCTCTTACTTGTGGCTCTGCATGCTCGGTGGCATTTTTTATCCGTTCTAAAGTGGCTTTAGCGGCGGCTTCAAACTCTGCGGTATTCGGTATTTGCTTTACTTTAACGGTGCTTACTTCGCTTGCGTCTAACTCGACACTTTCGGTTGTTGTTTGTTGCTCGTTTTTGCTGGTATCAAGAGTCTTAGATTCATCAATAGCAGTACTACTTTGCTTGTCATCGCACTTAGTAGGAGGAGCAGCTAGTGGCATACTGGTTTCAGCAGACGTGTTATTTTGCTTAACATTGCGCAGGCGCATCAATACAACAACTCCAACTATTACCACCAAGAGTAGCGCCACACTGGGTAATACTAGCGACAACATGTTTGATTCTTTAGGGATTGATGAGGCAACGCCTTTAACTTGCTCAGTGGCATTTACAGTAACCGGCATGGCCGTTTGTAAAGGCTCTACCGTGGTTTTTGTGACAGCTGAAGTTGTGTTGCTTTGGGGGGGTGTTTCAATGCTAAATTGATCATTTTTTAGAGCATCATTTTGTTCTGCTGTTGTTTTATTGGTTTGCGGCTCATTAGGCTCGGTAGTTGCTGCTGGTTCAGTTGTGCTCTGAGTGCGCTCTGTACTTTGATTGGGCGCTGTTGCTAGTTGCTGTATAAGCGGTGACTTAGCTTGCTCTTGCCCAATGGGGGTTACAACTGATGAAACAGGCTCATTTACTTGCTGTTTAGTAATTTTAGGTTTGGGTTGTTCAATAATAGGTTGCGCTTTAGGCTTTGCCGTTGATTGAGTACGTGTAGCCGGATTGCTGCAGTTTTTTTTGTAGTCGCGAGCAGCGTTACGGTACTTTCGGCTGGTTTTGTCATTGCTGTATTGCTGCATTTCTTGTTTTATAAGAATGCACATCGCTTCGTTGTAAGCGCTACTACTAGCACTATAAAACAAAGCAAAACAGAAAAATAAGCAACTCAGTAACGGTTTCATAAAACTCAAAAGCGGTTAAGCATCAATGCCCTAATTTTAAGCGCAAAGTAAAAAATTATCTAGGGCTTAGCAATTTCACGATCTGAGCATGGCTTAGTCAATCACCATTAAGCTACGGTACTCGTCGTAAGCAAATTGGTCGGTCATGCCGCTTATGTAATCTTGGATGAGTCTACATCTGTAATAAAACTCATAAGCCGCAAAGTGGTCGGGCTCTTCTTGCATGGCATTTATGGCGTGCTGATAGCTACTTAAATGTTTTTTAGAGAGCTTTTTAACTAATCGCGATTCTATTAATAAACGGTTGTCGCCATGTAGTGCGCGTTTAAAGTCGTCGCTAGTTAATTGTAGTAATGGCTTATAGCATTCTAGTAGGCCGTTAATAATACGATAGCCTTGTAGTTCGAGCTTTTCGACCTCTTTATGAGAAAATACATGCTCAAGTGCCACTTGCTTAAGGGCTTGGGTTGCAGCATGTAAGTAACTGCGATCTTCTAATAATGCATGATTAAAATCACCATGATAAATTGGCTCTATATTTTCAATAAAGCGTTTTGCGGCATGATTCACTAATGGATGCAGTAACGATACGCGTAAATAAATAAAAAATTCACTATTAAAATTAAAGGGCTGTGCTTGCGCGCGTTCAATAGCGTAATTAATTGCATCATCAACAAAGCTTTGGTGCTGGGTGTCGTTTAGGGCTAAGTTAATTAGCGCTTTTTGATACTGCTTTTTTAATTGTTCGCACAAATGCTGAGTGCTTATTATGTCTTTTTCTACCGCATCTTCTATGTCAGCCAAGCAATAAGAAATATCGTCTGCGGCTTCCATTATGTAACTGGCAGGGTGGCGGCAATGCGGCTCCATTTTTAGCTCTGTTTGTAGTGCTTCTATAAAGCTTTTTTCGCTGTAGTAGTAGCCCACTTTTTTCATAATGTAGTTTTTATTTTGTGGAATATCTTGCTTTGCTAAACTGGCAGGGCGGGTATACTTTAAAATTGCTGCACTTTGGCTGTAGGTTAAATTTAGGCTGAGCAGTGAGTGAATAATACGTATGCCTTGGGCGTTGCCTTCAAAACTGCAAATATCTTGCGCTAAATGTTTAAAAATAATGCCTATACTGCTATTAGCTGTTTGGCAACGCTCAGGCGTAATACTTGCCAAGTTAGCATTAAACCAATTATTAATGGCGGCCTCGCCAAAGTGACCAAACGGCGGGTTACCAATATCGTGCATTAGGCAGGCCATTTCTACTAGGGTTTCTAGCGGGCGTTCTAAGCCGGATAAACCATATTCTTTTTGCTGTTGGTAATTTAGATTGGCAAAAACACGCTGCACGATAAATCGACCAACTTGTTGTACTTCTAATGAGTGAGTAAGACGTGAGCGCACTGCTGCGTTGCGCTCAAGCGGAAATACTTGGGTTTTTTGTTGCAGGCGACGAATGGCTGCGCTGTTAATAATGCGGCCACGATCGCTCTCAAGCGCCATTTGTAAATTGGCTGTAGTGCGCTGCATTCGCGCAGGGGTGATTTTGCTACTGAAGTCGATCATGGCAATCCTTTTATTTTGCACGTTGGGCTCTTATTAAGTGCACAGTTATATTTTTTAGTGAGCCATCTTTAATCTATCAGCATGTATCATAAAGTAACAACTTGCTTTAGTATTATTTTTTATAAAATTAACATACATCTATAGGTGTTTAAAATGAAATTATGGATCACAAAGGCAGTCTGTTTTTGCCTTTTGTTAGGGATGAATAATGCGTTTGCAGCCAAAGAGCAAACGGTTGTTATGATCTCAATTGATGGCTTGCGTTGGGATTATATTGAAAAGCACGGCGCACCCAATTTAAAAGCAATGGCTGAGCAAGGGGTTAGAGCACAAAAAATGCAGCCAGTTTACCCTACAAAAACGTTTCCTAACCATATTTCAGTGATCACCGGTTTACTGCCCGTTAACCACGGTATTGTTGATAATAAGTTCTGCGACAAAGCGCGCAATAATCAATGCTACAGCATGGGTAAAGGCCAAAAAGACAGTACTTGGGTACGTGGTACTCCATTATGGAATTTAGTAAAAATGCATGGGCTTAAATCGGCAGTGTATTTTTGGCCTGAGTCGGATGCGCGCTTTAATGGCATGACGCCTGATTACTATTTTCATTATTCTAAACAAGGTGACTACCAAGACAGAATTGACCAAATTGTACAATGGTTAAGTTTACCTAAGGCGCAGCGTCCACGTTTTGTAGCCAGTTACTTTTCGCTGGTTGATAGCATAGGGCATGAGTTTGGCCCAGATGCAGTACAAACACGTGACGCCGTTCATAAGTTAGATGCATTAATGGGGCAATTACGTACTCGCTTGAGCAAATTATCTCAGGATATTAATTTAGTAATTATTTCTGATCATGGCATGGCAAAGGTTGATCCTGAGCAAAGCATTATTGTCAGCAGTTTACCTAAAGATGATAATTTTATTATTGTGAATACCGGACCTCGTTTACTTATTTATACTAAAAGCGATGCTAAAAATGCGGATATTGATGCATATAAAGCACGCTTACAAAAAGCGGCTAAGGGGCGTTATAGTGTTTTAAGTAGTGAGCAGCTTGAAGGCTACCATTATAATAGCGGTAGTAGAGTGGGTGATATTGTGGTGCAAACCAATGCGCCTGCGGTATTTAGTAACGGTACTAAAGCGCCTTATTTAGGTACACATGGCTATGCTTATAGTGATGATATGGCTGCCTCCTTTATAGCAGCAGGTCCTGCGTTTAAAAATGGGGTAAGTATTGAGCTGGTGAATAATTTAGATATTTATCCTGTGCTTGCCAAAGTAATGGGGTTAACGCTAATGAGTGAAGTAGATAGCGATGGCAAAACTTTACTTCCTGCAATAAAAGCAGGTAATGATTAATCATCAAAAAAGAGCGCCGAGGCGCTCCGCAAGG
The DNA here is from genome assembly GCF_005887255.1 of Pseudoalteromonas sp. S1609. Lineage (GTDB taxonomy): Bacteria > Pseudomonadota > Gammaproteobacteria > Enterobacterales > Alteromonadaceae > Pseudoalteromonas. The sequence continues at coordinate 24,624 of NZ_PNDJ01000013.1, forward strand.
GAAACTTAATTGGTGTAAATGGGTAATAATTTACCCATTTATTTAATGCTGATTCTTAGAATAAGCTCATTATTTACAATTGAGATTATTTAAAGTTGGCAATACTGGTTTTGGTATCAGTGACGGTACGAATAGCATATGCTTGGTTAGTCACACCAAATGGAATACCGTTTACGCTCCAATTTGGGTTTGAGAAATAATCGTACTGAGTTGCACTACCAAACACATGCGGGTAAGCCATAATACTGGCAAATTCATTTTGTACACCGTGGCCCATACCATCAACATATACACCGCCACTAGTTGCGCCTTGTTTACGAGAGTGTGTCAGACCTTGATTATGACCTAGTTCATGTACGAATGTTGTAGCACCACAATCAACAGCTGTAATTGAGTACATACGATCGCTCATTGAGCTGTATAAATTGCCATTTGTGCCTTGACCAACCCAAGCAATACCACATGAAATTAAACCGCTACCCGCACTTTGGCCTGTACCTAGTACGGCTACCATGTCTGCTTTCCAATCATTACGTAAACCATTTACGTAGCTGCTATTTGTCACGGCGTCTAGCCAATCTTCTGAAGGGGTTATTGCATGGTTGCCTAAGTTTTGAGAACCGACTAAACGCAGTGTTATATCAACGCCATTTTGACTATATACTTGATTACTAAAAGCAATAAGCTGATTAATTTTAGTATTAATATTGCTGGTAGCGGCAGCTGATTGGTCGGTATATAAAATACCAATATCAATTGTTTCTGCTGATACTGTGCTAGCGGCACATAATGCCGTTGCAATAGCGGCTGTTGATATTATTTTTTTCATAGTCGTATTTCCTTTCTTTTGTAATTGCAGTTTTACTGCTGAGTCATCTTGGTTGAGGTTAAAAATTAAATAGAGGGTGACTTTTCATCACTGGGTGCAAACGGATCTCCACCATCAGTATTTTTTGACGAGGGTTCACTTACTTGGTGTTCTATATGTGATTTGTATAAGTCACGCTTTGCTGCAATCCAGCCATATTGTCCTTTGCTTTCAAAAACATAATTGCCACTTGGGGCAGTAAATTGACCATAAACCGCGTCATTACCAACGGTTAATATAGTGGTATGCAACACTCCATTAGCACCAATCACTTGGCCAACAATACTTTTATCGCCGTTACTGGCATTGGTAACATTCGTTATTTCAGCGCTGTAGGTTTCTGCGGTTTGCGGTATAGCTAGGTCAAAATTATCCCCTGCTTCAAGGGTTTTAAGTGCTGCTAAATTAAATTCTATATAGGCTTCATTTTGTAAATCGGTAGGCAGTACTTTTGCCGCTTTAAGTATTTCTTTTGCCTTGGTTGAAGGTTTATTGATTGCGTCAAATGAGTTTTCAATAACGGCTAACTTTGCTTTTGAAGGGGCGCCTTTTATAGGATCTTTACTCATATCGATTGGTAATGGCTTACGTGTTTGTTTTGCAAATTCAGAATCAACAGGAACGATATCAATAGCTATGGGGGCTTCTACCTCATCGGTTTTATTCTGATTATTAAGCAGCGTATATATGGCAAATACAGACAAAGGAATAGCGATAATTAAAACAATGTAACGTTTCATCTGTTTCTCTTTTAGGGTAATTAGTGAAATAATTGTTAAGTTTTATATTAAAAATAGGATGAGATCAAATTTAAATTGTAACCATAAAGTGTTAATGGGGTTTTTTATAACTCATTGTAAGTATTTACTTTGCCTTTTTTTGGTATGTGTTTTTAGCTTAAAAATTACGGCTTTTTACAGCAATAATGCGCTCTGCGGCTTGTTTTTAGGTACGCGTTTATTTTTTAAATGGCAATGATTTTGATAGGCAAAAATTGATCAATAAAAAAATTTATTAACGTGATGTTTTTTCATATTCATTATTCAAAATTGCAATGTAAAAATAGGCAAAGTATGTTGTAACGTTAAAGCATGAAATGAGGGAATTATGGCAGGGACTGATCAATTACTTAGTCGCACTATGGCGGGACTTGTTGCCGTTATTATTGGTTTTTCAAGTTCGATAGCATTGATTTACCAAGTGGTGATCACTTTAGGTGGCACACCTGACCTAGTGGCAAGCTGGATATTAATGCTGGGCTTGGTGATGGGCAGTACCTCTATTGTGTTGTCGTTTTATTATAAAGTGCCGATTTTAATTGCATGGTCGACCACAGGGGCTGCACTACTGATTTCAAGTGCTCAAGGCTATAGCTTACATGAAGCGATAGGCGCATTTATGTTATCAGCCTTTTTGGTGCTGGTGTTGGGAGTAACCGGGTGGTTTGAAAAAATCATGAACCGTATTCCTAGTGAACTGGCTTGTGCCATGTTAGCGGGAGTATTAGTGACATTTGGCATTGATGTGTTTAACTTTATGAACGATATGCCATTAGTTATTGGTTTTAATGGTGGTGGTGTACTTTATTGGTAAGCGCTTTTTTGCCCGTTTTGCGATGCTAAGTGTGTTGCTAGCGGGTATATTTTTAGCGTGGTATATGGGTAATATCGATACCAGTACCGTGCATTGGCAAGCCAGTAGTTTTGCATATATAGCGCCAAGCTTTAGTTTGCAGGCATTTGTAAGTATAAGCATTCCTTTATACATAGTAACTATGACCTCACAAAACTTACCCGGTTTCGCTATTTTGAAAGCACATAATTATAAAGCGCCTATATCATCGTCATTAACTGTGACCGGGTTAATAAATTGTGTGACGGCTCCCTTTGGCACTTATTCTATAAATTTAGCAGCCATAACAGCGGCTATTTGTATGAGCGAAGAGGCTGATAAAGACCCTGATAAGCGTTATTGGGCAAGTATTGCTGGTGGCGTGTTTTATATAATAATGGCGCTATGTGCGGCTATGCTTGTGGCAATTGTGGCAAGCTTGCCACAAGCATTGGTGTTAGCGTTGGCGGGTATTGCTTTGTTTGGCACTATTGCCAATAGTTTACAGCAGTCTTTGCATAGTGCTGAATATACTGAAGCGGCTATCATTACTTTTTTAGTCACTGCCTCAGATTTAACTTTATGGTCGGTAGGCTCTGCCTGCTGGGGAATAATAGCCGGGGCAATCACATTAATAGTGACACGTAAGCGCTAAGCGAAGCTTTGAGTTATAAGTTGTCAGCTATCAGAAAGTGATACAAGAGAAAGCGCGAGATATACTCGCGCCTATAAGCTTTCACCGCACTTGGCTAATCTCCAGCTGAACGCTGAGAGCTAAAACCTAACCGCTGCTCTCTTTTTTATAGCATTGGCTTTAATACATCGAACATGGCGTCTATATGATCGTCACGATCGTTTAGAGCTGCAATGTATCGGTATTTCTCGCCGCCAGCTTCTTCAAAAATTTCGCGGTTTTCACCTTCTAATTCTTCAAGTGTTTCTAGGCAGTCGGCGCTAAATGCAGGGCTTATAATTGCGATATCTTTAATTCCTTCGCCAGGTAAGCTCTCAAGAGTTGCATCTGTATATGGTTTTAACCATTCAGCTTTACCAAAGCGACTTTGAAAAGTAGTGATCACTTTATCTTTGTCTAGCCCTAGTTTTTCAACCACTAATCGTGTTGTTTGTTGACATAGGCAATGATAAGGGTCGCCATTATCTAAAAACTGTTTAGGCATACCGTGGTATGAAAACACCATTTTTTGTGGCATTCCATGTTTTTCTAAATCTTCACTAATACTATTAGCGAGTGACTCAAGGTACACTGTATTTTTGTGATACCCGTTTACAAAGTGCAGCTCTGGTACCCAGCGCCATTTTTTTAATACATTGGCAACTGCATCAAATGTGGAGCCTGTAGTTGGGCTTGAATACTGCGGATAAAGTGGCAGCACAATAATACGGGTTAAACCTTTGTCTCTAAGCTCTTCAAGGCCCGCTTCGATTGATGGGTTACCATAGCGCATCGCCATAACCACTTCGGTGTTGGTATAGCCATGCTGTTTTAATAAGGCATTTAATTTAAGGCTTTGCTGGCGCGTAATATGAGTTAGCGGCGAGCCATTTTCGGTCCATATACTTTTATATAACTTAGCTGAGCGTTTTGGACGAATGCGTAAGATAATGCCATGGAGAATTATCATCCACACAATGCGTGGAATTTCTACAATGCGTGGATCAGATAAAAACTCACGCAAGTAAACACGTAATGCGCTTGCTGTGGGGGCATCTGGGCTGCCTAAGTTGGTCAGTAATATTCCCGTTTTTTGGTTAAAACGCCCGTCGTGGGGATTATCGGTAACGGCAGAAAATCGCGACACGTTGTGCTCCTTCAAGCAAAGTTATTAATTTATTTAAGCCCATTGTAACGAATAAAAGAGCAATTTAGATCAATCATTTAGCCGTTTTAACCATAATTCTAAACGGAGTCGGCTTTTTGGCTTCGAGTTGTTGTAGCTTAACAATCGATTTTGAATTGAAAACATGCTCTTTGGGTAAAAGCATAATGCCTGTATGGCTGTGTAGTGAGTTTGCCAGTGTCATATTTTCTTCAAGCTCTTGAGCGCAAATTATTTTAATTGAGCCAATAGAACTATCAGAGGTAATTAATTTAGTATGGCTTGCTTCAAGTGCATCGACAATACGCGGGTGATATAAGCTACCACTATTGGCCTTAATATTACCGAGCGCCGCCTCATGGCGTTGTTTTGTTGTAAGTAATGGATCGCTTTGCTCATAATGCTCCCAGTAATCGCGAGCTACGCTGAGCACCATAGCACCAATGGGGATATCGTTTTTAGCAAGTCCTTTGGGGATACCTTGGCCGTTGTATCGCTCGAACTGGTGATAAATTGCATCAGAAACATCGCTCAAGTGAGTCGCTGGCATGAGCATTAATTGTGAAATACTCGGGTGGGTGTAAAACGTTTTGCGCTGTACTTCATTAAGTTCGTTAATAGGTTTGTTGTAAAGCTCAGGATCCATTGCAAGTAAACCAATTTGAGCTAAATATCCTGCAATAGGCGCAAGCGTGATACTTCTTTGCGATACATTAAGGTAACGCGCTATTTGCGTGCATGTGCCGGCAATGTTCTCTGCTCTTTTACCATCGAGATACGGATTTGCATTAATAAAATTATAAAGCAGTTCAACAGTCGATTGATGCTCTCTTTTTTCACTTTCATTAGCGACTTCTAGTTTTTTTAATACACTTCTAATTTGATTTGTTCGTTTATCGACCAGCTGCTCTAAATTAGTATTGAGCTCTTTTAGTTGCTGGTTCTGAGATTTTACATGCTGTTGTAAAATTTCATTTTGCTTTTTTAGTCTAAATTTTTCTACGCCTGACTGGATTACACTTACTAAGTGATCATTTTGCCAAGGTTTTTGCACATAAGCATGAATACCCCCTTCGTTAACCGCACTGATTGTTGACTCTAAATCGGAAAAGCCAGTTAACAAAATGCGTTGGCTATCGGGGGCGAGCTTTCTGGCTTTGGCTAAAAACTCTGCCCCGCTCATGTGTGGCATGCGCATGTCGCTTATTACGACGTCAAACTCTTTACTTTGCATTTTTTCAAGTGCATCTTGGCCATTGGTTGAAACACTCACATCAAATTTATATTGACGAAGTAAGCGTACTAAAGATTTGAGTACATTAGCTTCATCGTCCAAGCATAAGATGCTCGGAGGCTGTTGATTTAGCTGTTCTAATTGGGCAATGTCTGTCATTTATCTTCTTACCACCAATATAATTATAAGTTTAATTTAGTCTAAGCTTTGGCTGTAAACAACTGATAATATATTAAAAATTCACTCTTTAGCGATTTTTTTTGCATTTAAAATACTCAATGCATCGTCAGTTAATATCGGCTTTTTAGGTAAGGTGATATTAAAAATAGTGCCTTGGTTTAACTGGCTTTCAACTCGAATTTGACCACTGTGTTGTTCTATTATTGCTTTACTTATAGCAAGCCCTAACCCTGTGCCTTGGCCTATTGGTTTTGTAGTATAGAAAGGGTCAAAAATTTTATTTAATTTGTCCTCCTTAATTCCACTACCATTATCGGCAATCGTTATATAGGCATTTTTTTTATCGGCTTTAGTAGTAATAGTGATCACCCCAGCTTTGTCGCAAATAGCTTGAGCGGCGTTAAAAAATAAATTTAAAAACACTTGAGAGAGTTGGGTCGAACGACCAGTGATGATGATTGGTTCTGTATTGTAGTGCTTTTCGACCTTGGCACTGTATTTAATTTCGCTCCAGGCAACACGTAATGTATTATCAATAAGCTCAGTTATATTGATATCGCCAATTTTAGTTTGATCTGGATGAGCAAATTGCCTTAACCCTTGAACAATCTCTTTAACGCGATCAGCCCCTTCAGTCATTTCAGCAATGATATCGCTTGAGTCTGATTGTAATTCATCAAATTGAAAATGTTGTAACAAATCTGCTAATGTTTGCTGCGTTATGACACTCTCTGTCTTAAGAGCGTTAATGAAATGGCTAAATTGCTCAAGGTTGTATGCCAAATTTTGAATGTTACTAACTATGTAACTTAAAGGATTATTTATTTCATGCGCAACGCCTGCCGCCATTTGCCCTAACGAAGCCATTTTTTCAGAGTTAATTAACACTTGCTCGATGTTATTTTGTTTTTCCTCCATTTCTTTTTGTTTAACAAGTAAGTTTCGTTTTTCAAATTGTGAAATCGTATTACCTGCAAAACTGACAAAGCGCTGCATTAAAGTAATATCATGCTGATTAAACGCGCCAATTTTTTCAGAAAAAATATAGAGCTGGTAGCTCTCTGTACTTGTATTTACTGGAGTGGTGAGCATGGCATATTGCGAATGCCAAAAAGGGTCGGTTACTTGCCAATTAGGGAGTTGATGTAAGTTAAATATATTTTTAATATTTCTATCGGGTCTATTAAGTACTTCCAGCTGGGTAATTATTGCATCGCTATTCGGATGCGACGCTGTAATTAACGTAGCCATTACATCTTTTGGATTTATTTTAATTAAAATAGCCGCAGAAAAGGCAATGGCCTGATGCAAAATATCAAAAAACTCAGTGAGTAAGGTTTCTGTGTTGTCGTTTTTTAAGATTATATCTAGACCATTTAAAATCAAGCTATTAAAGGCACGGTTTTCTTCAAGTGCTAAATTATGAACTTGTAATAAGTGTAGCTTTTCTAACAGTATTTCATTGTTACTCATATTGGGTCACCAAAAATTTCGCATGAGATCATTAAGTTACCATGTTTACTGGTCGCATCGCTGAATGTCCCGAGCTCCCCGAAAGTAAAGCCTATAATAAACGGAATAGTGGGAAGTTGTGTTTCAATAGATTGCTTTACTTCGTGCATTGCCTCTTTAATTGATAGCATACAACCACCGCAAAAAATAATAACACCACCGGTAATATTTTTTATAGCATGGAGTTCTGCCAATTTAGTTAATGAGGTGACAACCATATCAGCTCGCTTTATTAATTGCTCTGGGCTTCCTGAGGCAAGGTAAACCGTATCGCCAACATGTAGGTTAGAAAATAATTCTAACGATCCATTTTTTGCTATAGCTGGATGACTTAACAATAATCGTGGGATTTCATCATTTGAAGCAAGAGCTCTTGATAGCGGGGTCATTGCTGATTGGGCAAGTATATTTCCCGCTTTTAACTGTCCAAACCCTAGGTTTTTACGCCATTGATTATAAACATCAAAAGCGGGCTGGTTATCGATTGTTTTTAATAAACGTCCTTCAATATTGGTAACTATGCCCTGCTGGTTGGTTATATCGTAGCCTGAACTATAAAAGCCGAATGTTTCTACAGACGGATATAACACCGCAATGATAAAACCTTGTTGGTATACATTTTTAGTATCGCTGAAACACCACTTTGCCGAAATGTCGTTATCAGCGCAACTTCCTCCAAAAACAGGTATACGCTGCCCAATAGCATCTTGGATTCCTTGTAGCACTAGTTCTTCGTTCCCTGGGACTTGAAAGCACCAGACCATTTTTGGGGCGAGTCCTGTTTGGCCTGCATTAGCAATAGCTCTGAGTACAGTGTTAGCTGCATTTTCTCTTAGGTTATTAGTTGTATTGCAACTGGCAATTCCATAATGACCCGTTGAGTCTTTGATAGAGAATAAACTAATACTTTGCTCATTTAACGATAAATTTTTTTCGGTTGATGAGCCAAGACAGGAAGAGATGATTAAGCAATTTTGAGTGTTTTTTATCAAGTTGGGCTGGCTATTATAAAGATATTTAATGGTATCGGTTGTAGCAAACCCGAGCAGTAAATCGGGACTGTTGTTTGTAAACTGACTTACAGGTTTGATAAATTTATCTATATCGCTGCCGTGAGTGTGAAAAGTTTCAATGGCGAACATAGATGCCCCTTGGTAATAATAGCCACAACGCTGGATGTTTTTAACTAAAAATAATCACTTAGAATTTATTCTAGACTATTATTATATAAAGTGAACTGGATGGCTTATTTTTAGACAGTATCATTTTTGTTTAAGTTGTATCTAGTGATTGCAATCACTTATTAATGATAGAAACCTTAAACCAATATAGGTGATCTGAAAAGGTATCAGTTAGATAGACAGTTACAGCTAAGTGGCATTATTGCGTATGTAGTTAGATACAACATACTTGTGCTGATGTGAACATTCTTGGTTGCTTAGCAAAGGGTACTTAGAAGAACAATCAAGTTAGCAAGAGTACAACCCCATTTTGAGGTGTAGATAGTGGCTTTGCGAATTTTATTAGTAGACGATGAACTCAATGTATTGAAATCTTTAAAGCGAGTACTTGCTCGTTCTGGTTATGATGTGCTGACGGCATCCTCTGGTTTTGAGGCACTTGAAATATTAGCGGCTAATCAAATTGAGATAATCATTACTGATTTTAGAATGCCAGAAATGAACGGCGCTGATTTATTACGCCAAGTTAAAAGTCGCTGGCCTGATAGTGTAAACCTAGTACTGAGTGGGTATGCTGATTTCAAATCTGTGGTTGAGTTACTGAATCAGGGGTTAGTATTTCGTTTTTTAGAAAAGCCATGGGTCGATAGTGAGTTACTTGAGAACATCAGCGAAGCGAAAGTTAAATATGAACAGCGCCGAGCAAAAAGAGTAAGAGATCAATTATTAATGGGCAGTATGTCTGGCTTAATAGAAATAGACAATAACGGTATTATAAATCGTTTTAATGCACCTGCAGCTGAAATTATTCCAGATATTCATTTATATGAAAATAAACACCTCGCTTATTTAGATACAGCTCAAAACAAATCAGTAAGTCAGTCATTTGTTGATAAGAAAAGTAGTACACTTTTTATTAATTATGCACACGCCTCTGATCTAGCTAAAAACGAAGAAGTTATGATAGAGCGTTGTTTAAATGATGATTATTTTCAACTCTTAAAATTATCGAGCAACTCAAATAGCATGAGTAACATTTTTCAACTTACTAGAACACAGTCGGTGGTAACCAACGAGTCTGACTTTTACCATCATTTAACGCTGTGTGAAGCGAATAAAAAATGTTATGCCTTAGTTTATATAGGTATTGTTCAGTTTCAATTAATTAATGATTTGCTAGGTGCAGAAGATGGCAACCACCTTATAAAATTGGTTTTGAAAGTGTTAAAAAGCGTATCGGAGAAATCTGTTAAAGTTTTTCATAAGAGCGCCGATCGATTTGTATTATTTGTTCCGGAAATTAAATCTGATAGTGAAGTTTTAAGTGATTTAAATAAAGCGATTGAGCAGTTAAATAAAATTCTACCCAGAAAATATATTGACGCTCATGTGCAGCTATATGGTGTGTATGGTTTGTTTCCTGAGGATAATTTAGAAGGAAAAGAACTCGTAAATCAGATGCAGTTGACGTTGAATTATCAATTAGGTGAACAGCAGCGTATTTTTTCCCGGTTTGATCCTCAGCTAGTAGCCGACTATAAAAAGAATTTTGAGTTAAGCCGTTTATTACTAATCGCGGTAAATAAAGATGAACTGTCACTACGTTTTCAGCCAAAAGTTAACATTGAAACAGGACAAGTACACAGTGCTGAGGCGCTCATTCGCTGGTATGAGCCAAGTAAATATGGTTGGGTTCCTCCTGCTCATTTTATTCCGATTGCTGAATGTGATGGCCAGATAATACCAATAGGGCGTTGGGTTATTTCTCAAAGCTGTAAAACGCTAAAATATTGGGGTGATAACAATATAGGCGTAAACGTGCTGGCTATTAACTTATCTGCTAGGCAATTAAAAGATGATCCCGGTTTGATTGACTATGTGCTGGAATGTTTAAGCTGCAATGGTTTAGAGTCATCACAGTTGGTTTTTGAGTTAACAGAAACCTATTTGATAGAAGATTTTTCTGCTTGCGAACAACAATTAAAAAGGTTAAAAAAGTTAGGGGTTAAGCTATTGATTGATGATTTTGGCGTGGGTTATTCATCACTTGGTTACCTTTCTAAACTGCCAGTAGATGGGGTTAAACTGGATAAAGCGCTTATTACTGATATTGAATCGTCTTTAGCGATGCAAAGTATGATTCGTAATATTACGCGTATGTCTCATGATCTTGAGCTTGTAGTGATAGCTGAGGGGGTAGAAACTGCTTTTGAATGCGAAATAATTAAAAAATTAGGCTGTGACTACATACAAGGTTATTACTATTCGCAGCCTTTAGAATCAGATGATTTTTGTAATTATTTAAACCATGCAAACACTCAAGGTGCTAAATGAAAGCGATTAAAGTAATCATTTTAGATGACGATGCTTTTTTATTAAAAGTATTGCAAAGAACTATTCATCGAGCATTCCCAGAGGTTGATATCATAACGACTGCGGATATCGATGAGTTTTGGCAACTTTTAAGTACCACAAAAGACGTTGATTTAGTATTGAGTGATTATTTAATGCCGCAAATGAATGGGCTTGATATTTTAGAGCAATGCTCTTCAAAGAACCCCTATCCGGTTAGAGCATTACTTACCGGTGATATGAGGTTGAGTACTATGATACAACAACCTAATATTGTTCATGCTTATCTTGCTAAACCGTTTAATGAGGCAGACATAGCTGCACTTTTTAATAATGTGGCGGCGTTAAAGTCATTGCCTTTTGCTTATAATGTGCGTAGACAGTTAGGGGCTATGATCAGTTTTCCTGTTTATCCTCTTATTTTAAAAGAGCTCAGAGACTTAGTACAAAGCGATGAATTTGATTTACATGATATTGCCCATGTTGTTTCTCAAGAGCCAATAATAACGGCTAAATTGTTACAACTTGCAAACTCCGCTTATCTTGGTTTTGTAAGGCCAACATCGTCAATAGATGAGGCTGTTTCGAGGCTCGGTACCACGATATTAATGGCTATCACCACTTCTTTATTGGTTGCTAAAAACTTTGAATCGTCTATTCCTGTTGATGTGCATGAAAAGCAATTGAATATAGCGGCGAATTACGCTAGTTGTGTTAAGGATTTTGCAAAGCTGGCTGGTTTTAACTTGCATGATCAAGAATTGTTATTTTCAGTGGCGTTATTGAGTTTTGTCGGCAAGATCATTTTATTATCTCAAGCTCAAAGCGATGTGTCAGATGAGCATGCGCAAACCATCAGCGATGGATACGTAAGTGCCAATTTTATTTCTGCCTACGTTTTAAAGTTATGGGGATACGACACAAAAATATGTAACTTATTAATGAGTTGCCACGATTTAGCTGGTACTGATGATAATGAGTTAACTCTGTTTAATCACATGTTGTATATAGTTTGGCAAATTATTTTTGACGAGCAACCCCCCATGCAATTACGTGCATACTGTGACTCAAAAGGCGTAGACCCTTTACTTTGCCATGTTATTAGTGAATTTGATTGGCATAGTTATACATCTTAAATAGGCCCTATATAAAATAACGTATAATAAACGGGCTGTACTACACAACCACCTATTTATAATCTCTTCTGAGTTCCCTTTCTTATTTTTTATTATCTACTTTAGTCTAATAAAAACCGTATAAAACGTTATTGTAAGTACATTTTATGCTCAGTGCGGTATGAAAAACATACAACGTTGATGTTTTTAATAATTATAAAGAAAATCCTTATGGTTAACATTGTATTAACTTGTGTGGGTGAGATATTAAATTGCTAATTTGGGCGCATTTTGAGCTTTTAAAGGTGTTATTTTCCTGTTTTTAAAGTTATTTGCATTCTTATGCCAATTTTATCAAATTTTTTGTTTCTTTTTGTTTGTGTATGTTGCTAGGATGTTGGCAAGGGGATACATGCATATACCCTACACACATTATAAGAATACACAAAACAGGGTCATCATTATGTCAACATATCGTTTAAACACCTTGGCTGTAGCAGTTGCTTTTGCCTTTAGTGCGCCAAGTATGGTTAATGCACAAGAAGCGTCAGCTAAAGCTGAAAAAAATATCGAACAAATATCTGTTTTAGGATCGCGAGTTTCAAACCGAACTGCCACTGAGTCGTCATCACCTATTGATTTAATTGACGCAGATGATTTAAACAAAGGCGGCTTTACCGAGCTTGGGCAGAGCTTACAGGCAACGGCGCCGTCATTTAACTTCTCACGAACACAGGTTTCTGATGGTTCTGATTTATTTCGCCCTGCTACATTACGCGGCTTACAACCAGACCAAACGCTGGTTTTAGTCAACGGTAAACGCCGTCATAATCAATCTATTTTTGGTTTAACAAGTACTGTGGGCGGTGGCTCTGCCGGTACTGATATGAATGCGATTCCGCTTATTGCTTTAAAAGGAGTTGAAGTGTTACGTGATGGTGCGGCGGCTCAGTATGGCTCTGATGCAATTGCAGGGGTTATCAACTTATCACTTAATGATTCAACAGATTTAACCACCGGTTACGTACAATATGGCGAAACGGCAGAAGGTGATGGAGAAACAATTTCAGCCGGTTTAAACCGTGGTTTTGAATTAGGTAATGAGGGCGGTTTTATAAATTTATCGCTTGAGTACCGTGATGCAGATAAAACTAACCGCGCAGAGCGAGATACGGGTGGGTCACTTAATGTTGCACCAGGTACTTTATCTGACGAAGTGCGTTGGGGACAAGGTAATGCAGAGAGTGAATTCACTTCGGTATTTTACAATATGGCCCTGCCAATGGGTGAAGGAGAGCTTTACTCATTTGGTGGTTACTCTGAGCGCACGGCACTAGGCAACGGCTTTTACCGTAATTTTAATGAAGCGTCTAAAAACGTAACGCAAGTATACAGCGACGGCTTTTTACCGCAAATCGACAATGAAGCACAAGATATTTCGGTAGCTGTTGGTTTTAAAGGTGAAATTAACCCTGATTGGACCTACGATGTTTCTGCTGTTTACGGTGAAAACCAATACGATTTTACCTCACGAAATACTTTAAATGCGTCATACGCGGCGGAGTATTTATTTAATAATCCGGGTGCAAGCGATGCCGATGTAGCCGCGAATGCTGGCCCAACAGAGGGTTATTCGGGTGGATTTAGATTTGATCAAACAACGTTTAATGCAGATATAAACGGAATTATTGATATTGGTCGCAGTGAGCCTGTTTATGTTTCAATTGGCGCTGAATACCGTAAAGAAAACTATGAAATTGTACCAGGTGAGGTGGCATCATACGCATGTGGAGCAGCCAACACGGATACCTCATATCCATCGGTGAACGATTCGAGTCAATTTGCACAATGTGGCTTTCAAGCTTATAACGGCCTTCGTCCTGAAGCTTCAAACAAAAGCGATCGTGATAGTTACGCAGTATATGTAGATGCAGAAACCATGTTAAGCGATGCATGGAATGTGAGCGGTGCCCTTCGCTATGAAGATTTTTCGAATGCGGGTGACGACATCATAGGTAAAGTAGCAACACGTTATGAATTTAATGATGATTTTGCAGTACGTGGTGCGTTATCAACGGGCTTTAGAGCGCCATCATTACAGCAAAGTGGTTACACTGCGTTTACCACTAACTTAGGGTCTGACGGCACGTTAAGTCAGTCGTTTACTGCGACAACGGGCTCTGCATTTCCTGCAGCTTTAGGCGTTGATACTTTAAAGCTTGAAACATCAACTAACTACAGTGCCGGTTTTGTTTACGATGTGACCAGTGATTTATCATTAACGGTGGATTTTTACCGTGTAGAAATTGAAGACCGTATTACACTAGGCAGCTTGTTGTCGGCTGATGATGTGGCGTTTAGCCCTGAGGCAGTTGCCGCTCTTCAAGCAACGGGTGCAGTGCAAGCGAATTACTTTTCAAACTCAGTGAACTCAACCACTCAAGGTGTGGATATTATTGCGTCATACCGCACTGATTTATATGACGGTAATTTCTCAGCTACGTTTGCGGGTAACTTAAATGAAACCAAAATTGATAGTGTGAATGCAGCACCTGGTATTCCAAAAAGTGTAGCGCTTGATGACATTCAAAGTAGCTTTTTAACCGACGGACAACCGGGTGAGCGTGCGACGCTTACCTTTGATTATGAGCGTGATGCCTACAGCGCAATGATCCGCTTCAATTACTTTGGCGAAACCGATGTGAAGTACTTTGGTAATGACCATATTGAGCTTGCAACAGATGGCTCATTTAAAGCGACGAGTACCGTAGAAACGGCAGTACTCGTAGATTTAAACGTAAGCTATGAAATTAATGAGATGTTTTCGCTATCGGTTGGAGCAGACAACGTATTTGATGAAACACCGGATGAATTAGGTGATGATGAAGTACTAAATGCGATCTCAAATGGGGCATTTAAATACCCGCTACGTGCAGTACCATACGGTTTTGATGGCCGTAGTTACTATGCAAAACTAAGCTTTAGTTTTTAGTTTTTAGTTTTTAGTTTTTAATTTTTAGGTTAAGTTAAACCAGCAAAGGCGCCGTTTTAAACGGCGCTTTTTTTATGCTTAAAAAACATTGAAAAAGACATTAAAAATGGTTGCATGCTTGAAAATTAAGCATACAATCGCCATCAATATCAGTGTGGGATATGTATCCCTCTCATTTTACTAATAGGAAAAAACAAATGGCTAAAAAAGGCAAAGCAAAAGCGGTTAATAAATCCGCAGTAGACACCGGTCGAGGAGTGATAAAGCACAACGCATTGGCGGCACTGGTAACCTCTAAAGTATTTAAACCGCAAGTGGTTAAAGCTAAAAAAGGTAAAGGTTCGTTTAAACGTAACAACAAACATGCAGGACAAGAGTCCTATTTAATCGCGGCTTAATTAGCACCGATCAAATAGGGCTTTTGACTTACCGAAATAAGGCTGGCTTCGAGCGACGGGTTTCGAGTCACGAGCAG
Source organism: Pseudoalteromonas sp. S1609 (assembly GCF_005887255.1). Classification (GTDB taxonomy): domain Bacteria; phylum Pseudomonadota; class Gammaproteobacteria; order Enterobacterales; family Alteromonadaceae; genus Pseudoalteromonas. The sequence goes on from NZ_PNDJ01000013.1 coordinate 39,982, forward strand.
CGAACACAACCTAGCACCTTTAGCCTTCTCTTTCCGCGAAGCGTCTCATGACCTCTTTGTGAATTAATCACTTAAAACATGTTTGCACAAAGAGAAGTGAATGAGGAGTAAATGAGAAGGCAACGGGCTTCGAGTGACGAGTAGCGAGCTTGTGCAAACAGTCTAGCACCTAGTCATATCAGCCCTTAAATCTATTCTTTCAGCGCAGCGCCTCCCGCAGCTCGAAGCTCGAAGCCGTATCCTCGTTATCCATGTATTATCGATTTAGAATCTTTCAGGTAAGAAGCATGGTTGCTAACTGTTTGCGAAGGGTTCTCACCAAATAATTGTGTGTAGTCTTTGGTAAATTGCCCTGCATGCCAAAACCCCCAATTGGCAGCAACCACAGAAATGGGTTTATCTTGCTTTGCTAATTTTAGCTCTCTTCTAACATTATTTAATCGAGTTAAACGTAAAAACCGCAGTGGGTTTATCCCTAAAATACTCTCAAAACTATATTGTAAGGTACGCCTGCTCACAAAGGTGAGTTCGCATAATTGAGTAATTGTTACCGTGTTTTGTGGATGCGCTTTTATATAATCTTTAACTTTATCAACGACCGCTTTGCGGTGTTTATAACTGGGAGCGATGCGTTGACACGGAGTCTGTTCGTTTAGTAAATGTAATACCAACATATTAAGCATATCTTGCTGTAAATCGGCATTTAGGCCAAAAGCGTTGTTGCTAACCATACTGTTTATTATACCCCGGGCACTTTTTAGCATGGCGTTGCATGTTGTCAGTCGCTCAGTACCTGAAGACGTTATATTTTTTATGTGCATCCCTTGTATCTGAGCCATATGTTCTAACGATTGCATGTCTATTACTAAACCATAAATATTAAACTGCTCAGGTGTAATAAGCTCAAAGTTACTCTCACTAGTGCGACACATAAATTGATTACTTGCCACATTTAAGCCATTAATTTTGCTCTGCTGCGACTGCTTTGGGATCCCAAGCCAAATAGATCGTGGCGCTATTGCGCATTGTTGGTGAAGAGCACGCTCTGTGTATTCATCAAATGCATGAATATTAGAATAATCCACGCTTTCTATACACCCAAAAAATCGCCCATCACTGAGCTGATCATATTTTTGCTGCCACTGCGTTAGATTATGCGCTTGCTCATCTATATCTTGGGTATGCACCATGCTCTTTTGTGGTGCGCTAGCTAAATCTTGCTGCGTCATAATGGAGTTACTCTTTGCTTTTTTTATTTTTATTAAGATTAAGTTACCACCTGTAACTATAGTTAACTATATGAAATAAAGCTAAAAATGATGATTTGCCAAAATTCGATAGTGTCTTGGTATGAATTAAGCTCTCTTGAAACTAAACAAAATTGATTTATAGCTTATAGGTCAGCAAAACCTGTACCAAGGTTTGAACTAGTTGTTATGTGGAGTAGATCATGGGGCAAAGGTACCGATATACACTGGGCACGCAGGTGTATAATTTTAAAAATTTGGCGCAAGTAATGGCAAAAGCCACTCCTCATCGCTCAGGTGACAGGTTAGCGGGTGTTATTGCACAATCAGCGCAAGAGCGAGCGGTTGCCCAAATGACCTTAGCGGATATTCCGTTGAAGGCATTTTTAAATGAGGCACTGATTGCTTATGAAGACGATGAAATAACTCGCTTAATTATGGACGATCACGATGCTAATGCATTTATGGCGATTGCTCATTTAACCGTGGGAGATTTTCGTAATTGGTTGTTAAGTGACTTTGCAACTCCCTCGGTACTTGCAAGTGTAAGACAGGGGATCACTCCGGAAATGGCTGCGGCTGTTAGCAAAATAATGCGTAATCAGGATCTTATCCTTATTGCTAAAAAATGCCATGTAACCAGTGCATTTAGAAACACCATTGGTTTACCTGGGCATTTATCCACGCGTTTACAACCTAATCACCCAACAGATGATATTAACGGCATTGCCGCCTGTATTTTAGATGGGTTGCTGTACGGTAATGGTGATGCGGTGATAGGTATAAACCCCGCAACCGACAACGTGGCGCAGGCTATTAAATTGATGACATTGATGGATGAGGTGATTCAAAAATATGAAATTCCTACCCAAAGCTGTGTGCTTACCCATGTCACTAATACGATTGAATGCATAGAAGCGGGGGCGCCAGTTGATTTAGTGTTTCAGTCTATTGGTGGAACAGAAGCCACCAATTCGAGTTTTGGTTTTAGTTTAAATACTTTAGCTGAGGCACAAGATGCCGCGCTGAGTTTAAAGCGTGGCACGGTAGGCAATAATGTGATGTATTTTGAAACAGGGCAAGGCAGCTCACTTTCGGCTAATGCTCATCACGGGCTTGATCAGCAAACCTGCGAAACTCGCGCGTATGCCGTTGCACGAAAATTTAATCCACTATTAGTTAATACGGTGGTGGGATTTATAGGCCCGGAGTATTTATTTGATGGCAAAGAAATTACCCGCGCGGGGCTTGAGGATCATTTTTGTGCCAAATTACTGGGTATTCCGATGGGATGTGACGTTTGTTACACCAATCATGCCGAGGCTGACCAAAATGATATGGATAATTTACTTACGCTGCTTGGTGTAGCTGGGTGCTCGTTTGTGATGGGGATTCCGGGCTCCGATGACATTATGCTCAATTACCAAACTACCTCATTTCATGATGCGTTATACGTGCGCCGAGTTCTAGGCTCTCGTCCCGCGCCAGAATTTGAAAAGTGGCTTACTAACATGAACATTATGAAAAACAGTAGCGATGTTACTTTATCGCACAGTCTTCCCGCGGCATTTGCTAAGCCATTAGATGCACTGGCGGGAGGCCGTTCATGACTGCAGATTTTAAATCAAATGACCTTGCTAATACTGATCATAAAAATAATGGCAATGTGATACACAACCCATGGCGTGACTTACGCCAGTTTACTGATGCCCGCATAGGACTTGGTCGAGCGGGTATTAGTTTACCAACCTCTGAAATGCTGGCGTTTCAACTGTCGCATGCGCAAGCGCGCGATGCAGTCAATTTTCCACTTGATATCAATGGAATGAAAGCAAAGTTAGCGACTGTTAATGCAGCTAATGCGCGTGTATTGCATTTACATAGCCAAGCGGTTGATAGAGTTACTTATTTACAACGACCAGATTTAGGTCGAAAGCTAAATGAGCATAGTCGTCAATTATTACTTGATTTTGTTGCTGAGCAACAGCAAAGCACCCAAGAAAAGTATGACTTAGCCATTGTGGTCGTTGATGGTTTGTCATCGTTGGCGGTTCAAAAAAATGCAGCTCCTTTTATAACTGAATTACTTTCACAGTTGAGCGTTAATAAGCCTCTTACTCTTGCTCCAATCACCTTAGTTGAACAAGGGCGAGTAGCCATTGGTGATGATATTGGTGAGTTATTGAATGTCCAAATTGTGATGGTGCTCATTGGTGAACGCCCGGGGCTTAGCTCACCAGATAGCTTGGGGCTTTATTTAACCTGGGAGCCTAAAACAGGGCTTAACGATTCGCTGCGTAATTGTATATCTAATATTCGTCCTGCTGGTTTGACCTATATTGATGCGGCAAGTCGGGCAGCCTACTTATTAAATGAAGCTAAAACATTAAAACTAACAGGAGTGAACTTAAAAGATCGGACACAGGATGATGTGATTGAGCATCAACAATCGAGCCGTCATTTTTTAAATGCGGAATAACGGTAATTAACAATAAAAATGAAATATCGATAAAGAGGATGTTATGTCTACTAATAATTCAGAATACTTAGCAAAAAGGCAGCTCAAAGGTGGCACTGCAGGTTGGTTATTGCTGGCAGGGTTAGGGGTATCGTATGTGATTTCAGGTGACTTTGCTGGGTGGAACTTTGGTATTGCAGAAGCTGGCTGGGGCGGCTTCGCGATAGCGGCAGTGCTAATGGCGATTATGTATTTAACTTTGGTTTTATCGCTGGCTGAAATGTCGGCTGCTATTCCTGCTGCTGGAGGGGGTTATAGTTTTGCTCGTCAAGCAATGGGGCCAACGGGTGGTTATTTAACCGGTCTTGCGGTATTAATTGAATATGCGTTAGCACCGGCCGCCATTGTGATATTTATTGGCTCTGCAGTGGAGGCGTTAACGGGGTTCAATGGCCCATGGGTTTATGCACTATTTTATTTGGTGTTTGTAGGTATTCATTTAGCTGGAGTAGGTGAAGCGCTAAAAGTAATGATGGTAATAAGCGGTTTAGCGGTACTGGCTATTGTTGCAACGGCAGTGGTTTTAATTACAAATTTTGATGCTACCAATTTATTTGATGTTGCAGTAACAGATGCCGCAGGTGCGAATGAATTTTTACCTTTGGGTTGGTATGGGGTATGGGTAGCTTTACCTTTTGCTATGTGGTTATTTTTAGCGGTTGAAGGCGTGCCATTGGCGGCTGAAGAGGCAAAAGATCCGGCTAAAGATGTACCTAAAGGCATTATTGGCGCCATGGTATTTTTATTGTTTACCGCGTTATTAGTGGTTGTGTTAGTACCCGGCGCAGCAGGTGCAACAGCAATGGGCGCTAGCGCAGTTCCGCTGGTGGATGCGTTAAATGCGACGGGCAATAGCGATTTAGCAACCGTGGTTAATATACTGGGATTAGCGGGGCTGGTGGCTTCATTTTTCTCTATTATTTATGGCTATAGTCGATTGGTGTTCGCGTTATCGCGTGCGGGGTATTTACCGCGTTCGTTATCAATTACCACAGCGCGTAAAGTGCCAGCACGAGCGCTTATTGTTCCTGCTGTATTTGGTTTTTTAGCTTCACTAAGTGGTGAGGGCGATTTAATGTTAGCTATGGCGGTAGTGGGGGCAACGGTATCGTATGCGTTAATGGCGTTCAGTCATATAATGTTGCGCTTAAAACAACCTGATTTACCTCGACCTTATAAAACGCCTGGCGGCATTGTCACTTCAAGCATAGCATTGTGTTTATCCTTGATTGCTTTGACTGGTGTGTACGCCTTTGACCCCCGTGCTTTTTTATACACTATGGTGCTGTTTATAGTCGGTGCGGCGTATTACTTTGGCTTTAGCTCTAAACATTTAGTGGCCAAAAGTGCAGATGAGGAGTTTGCTATGCTCGCTGATGCTGAGGCCGGTTTAAATACAGCGATAAGTGAGGGGTAATTTTCATTTACTAAAATAACTCATGTGGCTTTAACCTTCGAAGAGTTTGTAATGGCGCGATAAGTTTTAACTTACCGCGCTTTTTATTGTAAATAAACTCAGTAATACAGAAGGTATATTCAAAAAGTAGGCCGTTTTTAATTCACTTCTGCGCTGACCCTTTGTTACAGCGCAGAAGTGAATTATATGGTTAACCTAAGCTAAAGAGGACGTGCGGTAGAGTCTCTAACGACGAGCTCAGGAGTGTATAGTTTTATAATATCGCGGTCATTGCCATTACGAATTTGGGCTATTAATAAGCTAGCCGCATCTTCAGCAATTTTATTATTTGGCTGATGAGCCGTGGTGAGTTTTGGCCATGTTTGACGCGAGAATGGGCTATCCTCAAACCCTGTTATAGAAAGCTCGCTGGGTATATCAATGTTCATTAATCTGGCTGCAAATAACGCACCGGCGGCTATTTCATCATTACATGAGACGATAGCGGTTGGCCTATTTGTTTGGCTAATGAGTGTTTTAGCGCCCTCAACCCCCGACTCAAATGAATATTCGCCATCAATAATTAAGCTTGGATCTATAGGAATGTCGTATTGGGTTAGCGCCGCTTTGTAACCTTCCAAGCGCTCTTTGGTCGAGTTATGCTCGCTGCCACCGGCTAAAAAGCCAATGCGCGTGTGGCCGTTATTAATTAGATGCTCAGTAATTGACTTTGAGGCGAGATTATCGTCAATCATAATACAGGGTGTTAATGAATCAGGCGCGTTGTGCCCTGATAAAATACGCACAACTTTTAGGTCTAGTTGAGTTAGCTTTTCAACAAACTCAGGCATTTCAGAAAAGGGCGGGGTGAGTAAGATTCCCGCGATACGAGTGCGTTTGATCATATTAGTAATTTCATCAAAAATATGCGCTTCTTTGGCATCACATGGGTGAATAAGTAGTTCAAACCCCTGCTTTTTGCACGCATCTAAAATACCATTTTGCATGTCGATAATGTAGTACGCATTAGGATTGTCGTAAATGTAAGCTATGCTGTAAGCTTTTGTTCCTGCAAGACTTCTTGCTGCTAAGTTTGGCTGGAAGTTCAACTTTTCGACCGACGCCATGACTTTTTCACGGGTGTTGTCACGGACCGAGGTTTCGTTATTTATTACTCTTGATACCGTTTTTATTGATACTCCGGCATCTTTTGCCACGTCGTTTATTGTTGTTCTCATCGGCTTAATAGACCTTTACATATCATTTTGGGTACTATACTAATTTATCTTTATCGGTTAACGACTACAGCAAAAGCGGTTAACAGTACTCGGTTTTTATTATTTGACGACTAAATTATAAAGACATCATTGAATTTTAACAGTTAATTTATACGCCTTTCTTGAGAGAATGGTAGATAAAGTTTCAGGTAATGATTTAGTAATATTTAAATCTCATTTAAATACAGTGATTTAAAATAAAAAAAGACGTATGCATGTAAATTTTTTGTATCTTTTTTGCCCCCTATGTAGCTATAAAAGAAAAAAAAGGATACATTAACAGTCAAATGACAGCGTTGTCATAAATTAAAGCGCGATGTTAATTATTATTTAGAACCTACGTAGTGGATTGTTTGGCTAAGGTAGCAATTACTAGATATGAATAGTGATTAATTTAAAGCATAAAATATTTTTTAGCTGATGGTACATTATAAACTAACCGCACTAAGAATAAATGTATTGAAAAATCGGCTTAATTTTTAGCATTTGAAAGAGATGCTTGAGTGACTAAGTTAATAATAAAGGGAGAGTAGCGAATGAAGATTCAATCATTACTGACAGCATGCTGCTTAGCACTAGGTTTAAGTGCATGTCAGGGCAATGTTGAAGGACAAAATACGGCATCGGTTCAGCTAAGCCCTGCAAACGATAGTGCGGTGGAGTTACTTGCTAACACATTACAAATAAAATATCAGCAAGTTGATAACCGCCCATCAGCACAGTGCGATCCAGATATTGAAAACGGTCACTGTTTTAAAGCGAATTTACATTTAACTGCCAACTCGGCAATTAACGTTGACCAATGGAAAATTTACTTTAGTCAAATTACGCCTATACAAAAGTCGATTAGCGATGAATTTACTATTAAACACGTTAATGGCGATATTCATGTCATTGAGCTTAAAGGTGGGTTTACTGGCTTTAAAGCCGGTGAGACTAAAACGATTACTTTTTATGCGCATTTTTGGTCATTATCGCAAAGCGACGCTATTCCTAACTATATCGTGGTGAATAACAATGACACCGCTAAAGTGATTGAAAGTACAAAGCCTAAAATTGACCCAGAGACGGGCTTAGAGCTATTACCTCATGTAGAACCTTATACCGATTACACTCGTCAGTTTAAACGTACTGCGGGCGACAAAACACAGTGGCTTACTGCTGAGCGCTTGTTTGAGCGTAATGAAAAGTATGACTTTTCAGCTTATTTAACCTCGCAAAATCAAGTGAGTAATGTCATTGCTCAGCAAATTATACCCACCCCACGCGTTAGCGAGTTTAGTCAAACTCAAACGCTTGATATTAGCCAAGGGCTTAATATTAATTATGCAGAAGTTAATAAATCAAGTGTATTGGCTGCAATCGAGCGGCTGGAACTACTAGGTATTAATTTAAACGATGATGCAGCGGCAATTAAGGTCACACTCAATTCCACTGTTAAAAAAGATCAGCTTAATGGTAGTTATAAATTAGCAATTAAAGCCGATGAGGTTGTAATCGATGCAGTTGACGAAACGGGTGTTTTTTATGCTCTGCAAAGTTTAGCGAGCTTATATCAGGTTAACAGTAATATATTACCTGTGGGAGAAGTTATTGACGCACCACATTATCAGTTTAGAGGTGTGTTGGTTGATGTAGCGCGAAACTTTCGTGATAAAGGCTTTATTTTAAAGTTACTTGATCAAATGGCTGCTTATAAACTTAACAAGTTACATTTACACTTAGGTGATGATGAAGGCTGGCGTTTAGAAATTCCATCACTGCCTGAACTTACAGATATAGGTGCAAAGCGTTGTTTTGATCAAAGTGAGCAGCAATGTTTAATGCCACAACTAGGCGCAGGGCTTGATACTTCAAGTGCGGCAAACGGCTATTATTCGTTAGCAGACTACCAAGAAATACTTAAAGCGGCGAGCGCGCGCCACATTCAAGTGATCCCATCGCTTGATATGCCAGGACATTCTCGCGCTGCGATTAAATCCATGCAAGCGCGTTATAATAAATATATTCAACAAGGCGATAAACAAAAAGCCGAACAGTTTTTACTTTATGACCCGCTTGATACAACGCTCTATTCGTCGGTACAGCACTACAACGACAATACCATTAATGTGTGTTTAGACTCATCCTATGCGTTTATCCGTGAAGTAATGGAACAAGTAAAAAGTATTCATAGTGAGGCACAGCATCCGCTAACTCGTTATCACATAGGTGCCGATGAAACCGCCGGGGCATGGGTCGATTCACCTGCTTGTGCTGATTTTATTAAACAAAATAAGTTCGAAATTACCGAAGCAGGTCAGCTGGGCAGTTATTTTATTGAACGTATCGCTAATATGTTGGCTGATATGAATATTGAAACCGCAGCATGGAGCGATGGCTTATCGCATACTAACCCAGAGAATATGCCAGAGGTTGTGCAAGGTAATATTTGGGATTTATTAATGTGGAATGGCCATCAGCGTGCACATGAATTTGCCAATAGAAATTGGCAAGCAGTGCTTTCGTCGCCAGATGTGCTGTATTTTGACTTTCCGTATGAGGCAGACCCACAAGAGCATGGTTATTACTGGGCTTCAAGACACATAAATACTGAGAAAATATTTCAGTTTATGCCAGATAATTTGCCTATTCATGCTGAATTTTGGCTTGATAGAGAAGATAAGCCTTATGTAGCTGATGACACATTACAGCATGATGAGCAAGGCAAGGTCGTATCCGCGCCTTTAGCTAAAGATAAACGTTTTGTGGGTATTCAGGGTCAATTATGGAGCGAAAATACGCGTACCAATAATATGGCTGAATATAAGCTATTCCCACGATTATTATCGCTGGCACAGCGCGCTTGGCATAAAGCGGATTGGGCGGTACCGTATGATCACAATGGCTTTGTTTACAGCCAACAAACAAATCGCTTTAGCCCTGAATTAAAGCAGCAGCGCGATCAGCAATGGCAAACTTTTGCTGCTACCATGGGGCTTAAAGAATTTGCCAAGTTAGAACGTGCTGATGTGCATTATCGTCTTGCAAATGCAGGTGCTAAAATTGAGAATAGCATGTTGTACGCTAATATTGCTTACCCTGGTTTAGTGATTGAATACAAACAAGGTGATGAGCAATGGCAAACCTACACACAACCTGTCAAAGTAACACAAGATGTATGGGTTCGATCTAAGACTCCATCAGCTAGTCGTGTAAGCAGAAAGCTTAAAGTAACGCACCGTTAAGGTGCGTTTTTCCGTTAAATTATTGACGATTGAAGAAGTTATTTATTTGTAAATAAAAGTAATGACAACGCTGTCATTTGTGCTAGTATAAGATTCATACAGTATGACAGTCCGGCTTTATTTTAGTGTTTTGCAAAACGGTCGAACAACTTAAGAGGCAAAAATGATCACCAACAATATTAAAAACAATCAACTCTTTGTGGGGATCGATGGCGGCGGCACTAAATGTAAAGCAATTATCGTCAATAGCTGTAATAACATAGTCGGCACCGGTGTGGCAGGCCCAGGTAACCCGTTACATGGTTTTAATCAAGCAACTCATTCTATTGAGCAATCAGCGCGTTTAGCATTACAAGATGCAGGGCTTAAAGATATGCCTTTATCTGAGCTTATTGCAGGGGTTGGCCTAGCTGGGGTTAACTTACCAAGTTTGCATAATCAAATGACACAATGGCAACACCCATTTAAAGCCATGCACTTAACTACTGATTTACTTATTGCTTGTATGGGCGCTCATCAGGGCGAGGATGGCGCAGTGATGATTGCTGGCACTGGTTCGTGTGGATTTTCATACGTTAATGGCCAATCGTTTATGATTGGTGGTCATGGCTTTCCACATGGTGACAAAGGCAGTGGTGCATGGATTGGCTTTACTGCTTGTCAGTATGTGCTGCTTAGCCTAGATAAATTAATCCCAAGTGGTGCGCTTACTAACTTGTTAATGAAGTATTTAGAAGTCAGCGATGCAATGCAACTTGTTGAAGTGATTGCCAATAAGCCTGCAGCCTTTTTTGCGCAACTTGCAGGATGTGTTTTTCAATCAGCACAGGCGAACGATGCCACAGCAATTGCCATTTTAAAAGAAGGTGGCGCTTATTTAAGCGACATTGCACGACAATTATTAGATAAAAACCCACCAAGGCTTTCGTTTATTGGTGGCTTATCAACCGTGATGACAACATGGTTAGACCCAGACATACAAGCTATTTTATCAGCCCCATTATCGTCACCAGAAATGGGGTCTGTACTTTACGCTAAACAACAGCACGTTAATTACAGCAGCCAGGAGTTATGATGTTTAACACACTAATGGAAAAAGAAGCGGCGCAAACGCCAAATGTTATTGAAAAGCAAATTATTGCCAACCAACCTTTAGTGGAAAAAATTGGTCATAAGCTTCGCGATATGGCCCCTAAGGTGGTTATGATGATTGGTCGCGGTTCATCAGATCATGCTGGTGTTTTTGGTAAGTATTTAATTGAAATTGAAGCGGGTGTACCGGTCAGTTCAGCAGCGCCATCAGTGGCGAGTGTATATGGTAAAACATTAAAGCTTGAAGGCGCTGTTGTGATTGTAATTTCTCAATCAGGACGCAGCCCAGACATTCTTGCCCAGGCAAAAATGGCGAAAGAGGCGGGCGCTTATTGTATTGCGCTGGTTAACGATGAAGCGTCACCTCTACAAGACATAGTCGATGATTTTGTTCCTCTTAAAGCCGGCGACGAAATTTCGGTGGCGGCAACAAAAAGCTATTTGGCAACGTTATCAGCCTTAGTACATATTGTTGCTAATTGGACTCAAAATGAGTCATTATTACAAGGGCTTGACGAGTTACCTAGCGCGCTGAATGCCATTATAGATTCGCCAACTCAGCTGCAACCTACTGAGTTTGCAAATATTAAGAATATGGTGGTATTGGCACGTGGTTTAGGATTTTCTATCTCAAAAGAAATGGCACTTAAGCTTAAAGAGGTGTGTGCTATTCATGCTGAATCATTTAGTAGTGCGGAGTTTTTACATGGTCCGGTGACCTTAGTTGAGCAAGGGTTAGTGATTTTAGATTGTTCGGTTGATGATGAAACCAAAGAGTCACATCAGCAGCAAATTGCTGAGGTCAAAAAACGCGGTGCACAAGTGATTAGCCTTAACCAACAAGGTATTAAAGTACATCCGCGATTGGCGCCATTTTTAGTATTACAGCGTTTTTATCTTGATGTGGCAAAAGTGGCATTAAGCCGTGGTTTTAATCCTGATGAGCCAAAGGGGCTTAAAAAAGTAACAAGGACATTATAAATGTCAGTTAAACGAATTCATGTAGCCCAGTTTTTTGATGGCGAGCACTTTGTTAACGACAAAGTGCTAAGCATTGATGCGGGTATTATTACGGCAATAGATGATAACGTACAGCAGACAGACGAGCACCTAACGGGTTTAGTCGCACCTGGCTTTATTGACTTACAAGTTAATGGCGGTGGCGGTGAGTTGTTTAACCGTACTAGCAGTGTTGCAGGGGTTAAAAAAATACTGCTAGCACATGCCAAATACGGTACAACTGCTATGCTGCCAACGTTAATTACCGACACCGTAGAAGTAATGCGCCAAGCAGCCGATGTAATTGCTAAGGCGATAGCCCAAAAAACGCCAGGTATTATTGGTATTCACTTTGAAGGGCCGCACTTATCAGTGGCAAAAAAGGGGGCTCACAGCGCTGATTTTATTCGTCCTATTTCTGAACAAGAGTGGCAGGTGTTATCTCGTCAAGATTTAGGTAAAGTTGTAGTCACCTTAGCGCCTGAAAATGTACTACCAAGCGATATTACCAAAATGCGCGATTTAGGGATTCAGGTTTGTTTAGGTCATACCAATGCAAGCTTTGAACAGGCTCAACAGGGCGTTGATGCTGGGGCAACCGGATTTACGCATTTGTATAATGCTATGTCACCACTACAAGGGCGTGAGCCGGGTGTGGTTGGCTGTGCATTATTAAATGATGATACTTATTGTGGCTTAATTGTTGATGGCCATCATGTTGATTACGCAGCATGCCAACTGGCATTAAAAGCAAAACCAATAGGGCACGTGTTTTTAGTTACTGATGCGATGCCACCAGTGGGAACAGATGACACTCAGTTTGCTTTTTTTGACCGAACTGTCACCTTAGAGAATGGTAAACTCACCTCTACAACAGGCGAGTTGGCCGGCTCTGCGCTTGATATGGCAACCGCAGTTAGAAACACTGTAACTCATTTAAAACAGCCATTAGCGCAAGCGCTTAAAATGGCGAGCTTATATCCTGCTCAGTATTTAAAGTTGCCTGCCACACACGGGCGATTAATATTGGGTAGTCCAGCAGATTTTGTACAATTAAACACACAACAACAAGTCATTAGCACGTGGATTGGCGGCGCTCGGGTTTGTTAACAACATAATAAATATAAATAAAGGAAAATAACATGACAACCAATGTTATGGATACATCCAAAAATAGTAGCGTGGTCCCAATGGCCATTGTTGCGGTATTATTTTTTATACTGGGCTTTGCTACTTGGCTTAATGGCTCGTTAATGCCTTACTTAAGTCAAATTTTACAGTTAACCCCATTTCAAGGGTCGTTAATTTTATTTTCCTTTTATATTGCGGTCACATTTACAGCGCTGCCCTCGGCAGTACTGATCAAAAAGGTCGGCTACAAAAACGGTATGGCATTGGGGATGGGCTGTATGATGTTAGCAGGCTTAATGTTTATTCCTGCTGCTATGTCGCAGTTTTTTCCTTTGTTTTTACTAGCGCAGTTGGTAATGGGCGCAGGGCAAACCTTATTACAAACCGCGGTTAATCCGTATGTAATACGTTTAGGGCCAGAAGAATCGGCTGCTGTACGTATTAGTATTATGGGGATTTTAAATAAAGGCGCAGGAGTTATCTCACCGATGGTTTTTACCGCCTTAATTTTAAGTAACTTTACCGGTACCGTGGGCACAGATCTAAGCCAACAGCAAGTTGATGATATGGCAAATGGTCTTATTTTACCTTACTTAGGCATGGCCTTATTTATTGGTGTATTAGCTTTTGCGGTTAAAAAGTCTCCGCTGCCTGAGCTTATCAATGATGAAGTAGAAGCAATAAACGACAAAGGTGAAATTCGTGAAACACTCTCTCATCCAAACTTGGTGTTAGGTGCAATTGCTATCTTTTTGTATGTTGCGGTAGAGGTTATTGCTGGCGATACCATAGGTACTTTTGCACTATCGCTGGGTATTGAAAACTATGGGGTAATGACTTCATACACTATGATGTTTATGGTGTTTGGTTATATTTTAGGTATTTTACTTATCCCTAAATTTATCTCTCAACAAGCGGCCTTAACAGCATCGGCTGTATTGGGTATTGTGATCACCCTGTGCATTTTGTTTATTGATGCGCAGTCTTTTGTTATTGCCAATGCCATACTGGTGCCTTTAGGAGGCGCTAATTTACCAGACGCTTTACTACTAATTGCCTTTTTAGGCTTAGCAAACGCCATTGTTTGGCCAGCGGTTTTCCCACTAGCGTTATCAGGGTTAGGTAAACTAACCAGCACAGGCTCAGCACTGTTAGTAATGGGTATTGCAGGTGGTGCATTTGGTCCGGTGTTATGGGGTTTACTAAGTGGTTTTACCTCGCTACAAACAGGTTACTCAGTATTGTTACCTTGTTACTTATTTATATTATTTTATGCCGTGAAAGGGCATAAAATGAAAAAGCAATAACATCCACCAGCTATCCCTAGCTCAGTGCACTTTGCAGTATAAAGTGCACTGATTATTAGGGCACTTTATCAGCTTAAGCATGTTACCTTGAGCTTTATTCTGCCAGCATTCGCCCCATAAAAACGACTTAAATCATTAGCAAATGGACAAAATTCTCCTGATTTTTTAATGGTTATATCAACGCCTTCGGCAATTTCAAATGCATGGTCATCGCTTTGGCCAATTGTTCCTATTAAGCTAAACCACTGCGCAGTGGCTAAACGCCTAAATGGCTCAAGTAATGCCATAGGGATTTCTTTAACGCCGAGTTGCACATTATCGCGATGCCAGCCAGAGGGAGGGCACTTTACACCATCGTCATACCAAAATTGGTTAGGGTAAGGAGTAAAGCGATAGGTTGCACCTTGGGCAAGCATTAAGCCGGTAGCGTTGTAAGCTTCACTGGCGTACACCATCACATCTTGGCTTTGATTAACACTCAGTAAGCTCATATTTTGATTGGCGAGCATTATATGACTACTAAGCCCCATAAAGTTTAGTGTACTGTCATCGCTGTAAATCATTTTATAATGTATATTTTTTAACGATTCAGGTCGGTAGCTGGTTAACTTATTAATTCGCTGGGCAACACTGTGATGTATTAATGGAGCATTGTGGCTAATTTCATCGTTAACTAATACACAGCACTGCCTATCAACCAGCTTAAAAAACGGGTTTAACCAAAAGTAATTTTGTTGATGACTTAGCGCCAGTGGATCGGGAATAACTGTCACATCATCTTGGGCAACTAAGTTACTCTCAGGTAAAAGGTTTTCATAGTCTATGTCATGGCTGGTTAATAACGAGACCGATAGCGGTTGAGCAATGAGCCACTCAAGCGCATAACGCAAGCAGATATCGGCAAGTCCATCGCGATAGTAGCCGCCCCCTACATCGGAATGGGCTCCTGCAAACCACAGCTCGGTAATGTTAGCTTGTTGATTCATTAATGTGGGCTCAAAGGCCCGTCGTTTTTCATCGAGCGCGACACAATGTAGTGCTCCAGCTACATTATTGGCAATAGTATGATTTTCAAAAACCACATGCTCTGCGCCACGGGCAGCTTTACTTATCTTTGATAGGCCTATTGAGGCCACAGTGTCAAACACACACAAATATACTTGCTCATTTATTAATGGCTCTAGGCATTTAGCAAAACGCCGTGCTAATGCAGCGCCTCTGCTAAAACCGGTAAGTAGAACAGTATCGCCACTTTGATAATGTTGCTTAAAATCTGTAATAGCCTGAGTCAAAATACTAGCTACGTCTTCAGAGCGTGGGGCAAGTGTTTGATTTAAAATTCGTTTTAAACGACTGCCTTTGGTGCCTATGCCTTGGTAATAAAAACTTAATTGCTGTGAAAATGGGGTAGTGGGGGAATCATCAAGTTTACCGCCGAGCAATAAATGCAGTTTTAAAATATTAGAAATACTGGCGTCTTCTTTAAAATGCTCTGTACTAAACTGGTCTGCGTCGCGGGGTTCACTGCCGGTACCATCAAAATTAAAAATAAGCGTTTTAAAGGTCATTACTAAATTCCGTGAATGGTTTATGTAAATTTATATGTGAATTATGAAAAATTAAAGACGGCGGTAATAAATATTTGTTTAATTGTATTTATTACCGCGACTGATGTAACTATTTAACCTGAAATCTGCTTGAGATGGATTTATTATCCGGGTTTCAGGTTATTTAGTGCAATTTCATTTTTGGGCGAACAACACGCAGTACTTTTTCGCTGATCCACAAAGCAAAGGTTTTGGCACTGCCGTGGATAGCGCGCTGATGCATTCTATATAGTGAGATATACATAAAGCGGGCAATTTTACCTTCAATAAAAAAGCTACTACTGGTTAGGTTACCCATTAAGCTGCCCACCGTGCTGTATCGCGATAAATTTACCAGTGAGCCATGGTCATTATATTCAAACTTTTTCAGGGGCTGCTCACGTAGTGTAGCAATTAGATTTTTTTCAACGCATTGTGCCATTTGATGAGCCGATTGTGCGCGTGGCGGCACTTGAGTCCCATCGTCTTGAGTAAACGCGCAGCAATCACCGAGTACATAGATTTGAGGGTCTTGGCTACTTTGTAAGTAATCATTCACTTTTATTTGATTGCTACGTGTCAGCTCAAATATGTCTAGCCCTTTAATGAAATCGGGTGCTTTTACTCCTGCTGCCCACACCATAATATCCGCATTTATTTGCTCGTCATTATTAGTGATAAAGCCATGCTCGGTTGCTTGTTTAACTTGGGTGTTTTCTCGTACGGTAACCCCTAATCTTAATAATTCACGTTTGGCTGAGCTGGCAATTCGCTCAGACAGCGCCGGTAAAATTCTGGGACCCGCTTCAATCAAATGTATGTGCAAGCGTTTCGCCGACATATTGGTTAAACCGTATATTTTGAGTAAATCAGAAACATGATACAACTCAGCTGAGAGTTCAACGCCAGTTGCCCCACCGCCAACAATAGCAATGTTTAATGAATGCAATGGGTCGTCGTCTTGATGAAGGCGAGTAAAGTTATCTAGTAAGGCGTGTTGAAAACGCTCGGCTTGTTGGTTTGAATCAAGGTAAAAGCAATGGTCTTTAATACCCGGGGTGTTGAAGTCGTTACTGACACTGCCAATGGCAATAACTAAATGATCATAGTGTACGGTTCGTTTAGGTAGTATTTGATGCCCTAACTCGTCATATAGAGGGCTTAAGGTAATGGTTTTATTATTGTTATCGAGGTTACAAAAGGTACCAAGTTGGAAGTTATAGTGGTGCTTGGCCGCATGCGCTGAGTATACAACGCCATCTAAATCGGCATCAATAGAGCCGGTTGCTACTTCATGCAATAACGGTTTCCATATATGAGTGCGGTTTTTATCAATGAGTAATATATTTGCGTGTTGTTTCTTTCCTAATTTGTGCCCTAATTGAGTTGCTAGCTCAAGCCCACCAGCGCCACCGCCTATGATGACAATTTTTGATATGGTTTTGTCCATGACTATGCCCTTAAAAATAATATACCGAAGCAATTTCTGTACGTTGATTTTTAAAATGACTTGGGTATCAAAAAATTATTTTGGCAAAGCATGCTTTTATAGGGCTATAGTGTGCGCCTAATTGAAGGATATGTCAGCAATAAATCCAACGATATGCTGTATACTGATATGCAAATATTTCATCTACTGCGCATTTACAGTATTTATGGGCACCGACATAAAAAGGACGCTTTTATGAGTACCTCGCTAGTTCAGTCTCTTGAGCAACATTTTGGTTTTAATCAGTTTAGAGCAGGGCAACAACAAACCATAGAGCAATTGCTAAATGGCCAATCATCACTGGCTATATTCCCAACTGGATCGGGTAAATCCTTGTGCTATCAACTTACTGCGTTACATTTACCGCATTTAACCTTGGTGGTATCGCCATTATTAGCGTTGATGAAAGATCAAATAAGTTTTTTAAACAGTAAAGGCATTTATGCCGCAAGTCTTGATTCAAGCCAAGATCAAATGCAAAGCAGTACGGTAATGAACGACGTGCGCAGTGGTAAAATTAAAGTGTTAATGGTGTCAGTTGAGCGCTTTAAAAACGAACGTTTTAGAGAGTTTATTAGCCAAGTGGCACTTTCTATGTTGGTGGTAGACGAAGCGCATTGTATTTCTGAGTGGGGTCATAACTTTAGACCCGATTACTTAAAGTTACCGCGTTACCGTGAAGAGCTAAATATTCCGTTAGTGCTACTATTAACCGCCACCGCTACTAAAAAAGTTAAACGCGATATGGCAGAGCGATTTGCTATTGATCCACAATGCATTGTGCAAACGGGGTTTTATCGCGCTAATTTAGATTTAAATGTGCTGAGTGTTAAAACGGCTGATAAAAATACTGAGCTTACTGAAATTGTCCGTGCGCAAACCGGCCCCGGTATTGTGTATGTCACGCTGCAGCAAAGTGCTGAACAAGTGGCCAATATGTTAAGCGCACAGGGCCTGCAGGCGGTGGCGTATCATGCCGGGCTTGAAGACACCCTACGCGGGCAAATTCAAGATGATTTTATGGCGGGAAAAATAAATGTAGTGGTCGCCACTATTGCCTTTGGCATGGGGGTTGATAAATCAGACATTCGTTTTGTAATTCACTACGATTTACCTAAATCAATTGAAAACTACAGCCAAGAAATTGGCCGTGCAGGACGTGATGGCAACCCATCGAATTGCTATACGCTGGCTAATCTAGATGGCTTAAATACAGTCGAAAACTTTGTGTACGGCGATACCCCAGAGCTCGGCGGTATTGAATATGTTATTAACGATATTCGCCAAGCTCAACAGCAATGGGAAATGCAAGAATATAGCTTATCTAGCGAAAGTAATATTCGCCAGCTTGCCCTTAAAACCTTACTGGTACAATTGGAAATACAAGGTGCAATAACCCCGCAATATGCGTATTACGCCGATTTTAAGTATAAATTTTTAGTTGATAAAAATGAGTTGCTTAATCAGTTTGATCAGCAGCGCCAAGCTTTTTTATCGCAAATATTTAGCCATACCGACTTTAAAAAAATATGGGGTACACTTAACTTTGATTCTCTAACGCAAGCCGCACAGGTTGACCGTAAACGTGTGGTAGCCGCACTTGATTACTTAGCAGAAAAAAACCTTATCACCCTTGAAACCAAACGTATTACTCAAGTGTACAAAGTGCATAGCGAGGTGATTAATAACCCTGCACTTGCCCAGCAGTTACATGATTACTTTACCGATAAAGAGCAAGCTGAAATAAAACGGATTGCTGCTTTGGTGCGTTTTTTTGAGCTGCAATCTTGCTTAAGCTATAACTTAGCCCGTTACTTTGATGATGCAAATGCGCCACAGCAATGTGGGCATTGTAGTGTGTGCCGTGGACATGCGGTCAAGCTTGAATATTCAATCACTCCTGCAAAAATTGATACAGTACTTATATATCAAAAGGTGGATGAGCTTTTGGCGCATATGGCAACGAAAGGGGTGCATAATGTTGGCATTGAAACCCAGTGTCGGTTTTTGGCGGGAATGAGTGTGCCGCTATTTGCACGCAATAAAGTACGCCAACTAAGTGGTTTCGCATTGTGTGAGCAACAGCGCTACAGCGAAATTAAAGCAATATTGCTATCAAGGTCGGCGCCTAATTAATATTAAAAAATCAGTATAAAATAAAAAGTGTTAATTTTTTGTTTCTTTTCCTCGCTTTACTATACTCAAGCTGGCTATGACGGCCATTATAATAATGAGGTGATCAATGAAACTGCAAAAAATTATACTATTGGGGGTATTTGTATCAGCAAGTAGTTATGCTGAAGTTAATATTTCAGGTTTTGCGAGTATTAATGCGGGTAAAGTGCTAAGCGGCACCGGTGTACCGCAATATGGCGTTGAACCAACCTTTCTTGCGGACTACCCAAATGTAAGTGCCTACACTGAAGATTTATCCTTTTCGCCAGAGTCTTTGATTGGATTACAGGTATCAGGCGATTTAGGTGAAGGCCTTTCTGTCACTGGTCAGCTAGTTGCCAGAGGAGTTAACGACTTTGAGGCAAACTTTGAATGGGCCTATATTTCTTACGATATTAACGATAATTGGACTATTCAAGCCGGTAAGAAGCGTTTACCACTATTTTATTATTCAGACTTCTTCGATGTAGGTTATGCATATGTGTGGATGCGGGCCCCTGCTGACAACTATACATGGCAAGTATTTAACTACGAGGGGGTTAATTTACTTTACTCAGGCTCTGTAGGTGACTGGGGAGTATCTGCAAATGTTTATACCGGTAAAGAAGATGATGACGATAACAAACTGTTATCAGACTTCTTCTTTCAAGAGCCGACAAGAGAAATTTGGGAAGATATGCTAGGCGGCGTACTACTACTTAATCGTGACTGGCTCGAACTAAGAGTGACCCACATGCAATATACCAACAAGCGTTTTCGCGCGGGTGAACCCGTTTTGTGGGACGGTAAAGACAGCAGAGATGGTAAATTTTATGGCTTAGCTGCAAATCTTGATTTTGGTGATTTTTTTGTTTTAAGTGAACTTAACCGCTTAGACCTAGATGGTAATCTCGATACTTATATGATCAGTGCGGGCTATCGTTTTGACTCAATTACCCCCTATGTCATGTTTTCAGACTTTGAACAAGAAGGTGAGGGCGATACAGAGCAACATAATACATTTGCTGTTGGTGTGAGGTGGGACTTTCATCCGTCAGCGGCATTTAAAGTGCAATACGATAGGGTTAAAGATGACTCGTTCGATTTAGCTGTGGCCGGTGATAGTAAAGCAATCACCCTTGGTGTTGATGTTGTATTTTAAGGAGAAATAAAATGAAAAAATTAATATTATGTGTATTGTTCTTGTTTACTAACTTCGCCTATGCAGATTTTGCTATTATTGTGCATCCCTCAAATGAAAGTAGTTTTGATGAGTCTGTTATTAGTCGAATTTATACAGGAAAAGAAAAGTCATTTAGTAATGGTAATAAGATCATTCCAATATCTCAAGAATCAAGCAGCGCTGCAACCGAGCAATTTAATAGTAAATTGCTCAACAAAACTTCTAACCAGTTAAAAGCATATTGGTCAAAACTGATTTTTACAGGAAAAGGCACACCGCCTAAAGAGTTAGAAAATGACAGTGAAGTGATCAAAATGGTCTCAGCTAACCCTAACACCATTGGCTTTGTTTCTTCATCGGCTGTATCGGATAACGTTAAAGTGGTTTTCACTTTTTAATCCGTAACTAATAAGCGTGCTGATTAACCAGCACGCTTTTTTAGTAATTGGTTAATTACATATGACGATGTTTATAAAATCTGACAGTTATTTTACTGTCACCATTGCTCCGCTCGTGTATCCTGTAGGTTGTATATCATTTCTCATAAGTCTGTATGTCAAACTCAATCATTGCTGTTGAAAATATCGATACAACCGCCGTTACTTGTGCTAATTGCCAAGCGTGTTGTTGCCAATTAGAAGTGCGTATCGTTAGTGATACCGGTGTCCCTTTTCAGTATATTGATTACGACAAATGGGGCAGTGAAGTCATGAAGCGCGGCGACGATGGTTGGTGCCAAGCACTGGATCGTAATACGTTAATGTGTACTATTTACGAAAATCGCCCATTAACGTGTCGAGAATTCGAAATGGCGTCAGATGAATGTATTACCGAACGTAATTTAGCGGGTATTTAAAATGCGGGCTGATTAACCCGCGTTAGTGTTGTTAACCAATAGAGAGTTGCGCGCTTGGGTATCTTAGTTTTTTACTTCGTGGACTCGCTAAAAAGTAGGCGAGAGTGAGCGGACCTATTCTGCCCATAAACATTAAAAACATAATAATAAACTCCCCCAGCGGTGATAACGATGACGTTAAACCGCGTGAAAGCCCTACCGTACCCAGTGCCGATACCGCTTCAAAAGCAACATCTAAAAAAGGTGCATCTTCAACGACCAGTAATGTAAAAATAGCCAACCAAGTGACTCCCGCTGAAATAATGGTTAAGGCTAATGCTTTATACACTGAATCTTTGTCTATTTCTCGGCGTAAAACGGTGACGCCTTTGTCACGCCTTAAGTAGCTATAGGTTGCTAATATTAAAACGATAAACGTAACGACCTTTATGCCACTTGCAGTACTCAAAGAGCCGCCACCAATAAACATAAGCATCATAGTTAAAGCGGTACTGGCATTTTTTAATTCTTCAATAGCAATGGTATTAAACCCCGCAGTACGAGGAGTAACGGCTTGAAACCAAGCTGCTAGCCATTTACCTATTTCAGATAACGGCTGCAGTGTTTTTGGATTATCGTATTCAATTACGTAAATAAGCAACAATGCAATAACGTTAATAATAACAGTGCTGATCAGCATTAATTTACTGTAGGGACTGAGCTTGGACCAACGCTTTGATTTATATAAATCTGTTAATACGGTAAAGCCAAGGCCACCAATAATAAACAAACAGGTGATTGTTAAATTTACAACGGGGTCTTCTACATACTGCATTAAGCTGTTAGGACTTAATGCAAACCCTGCATTGTTAAAAGCGCTAATAGTATAAAAAAGTGCATGAAAAAAGCTTTTTTGTAAGCCCATTTCGGGTAGCCAATACAGCGTTAAAATAATAATGCCTACAGATTCAACGATTAGCGCAAACAGCAAAACAGACTTAGCGGTATTTACCAACGTAGATGTATCTGTTTGATTAAAGGCAGCTTTGGTCACTGTTTTTTGAATAAAGCCAACTTTATTACCCAGCGCCATTAAAGTTACAACCGCAAAGGTCATTAAACCCAGACCACCCAGTTGAATTAATAACGCAATAACGCCTTGTCCAAAAGGGGTAAACACTGAACCCGTATCCACTACAACTAGTCCAGTTACAGTCACCGCGGAGGTTGCTGTAAACGCACTTTGTATCCATGAAATAGGCTCATAGGTTGCAAAAGGTAGTTTTAACGCCAACGTCCCTAGCGTTATTAATATTAAAAAACTACAGCAGAGAACAAGCGGTGGAGCCGCATTGAGTTTTTTATGCCCATTGGCTTTTCGATCTATAGGTGTTTTGAGGGGATGCCATAAAACCATAATTATAAAAGCCTTGGTGCAAGATAGTTTAGTTCGACTCGATTACCTGATAACAGTAAAGTGTCGTAGGTAAGTAACTCAAAGTCGTCATCAAGTTTGACAAACGTTTGCTTTGCGCGCTTGACCAATAATGAGTTTACAGTGCCTTTTATTTCCTTAAGTAAATGCCCTAGTTTTGTTTTATGTAAGTGCGCTTTTATACTTACTTCAACAACGTATAAGCCATTGCCTAAGGAAATATAATCGTTTACTACAGGGTAATTAAGCGCTTGTGCAACGCGCACGCCCATTTCTTCTTCAGGATGAATAATGCGTGTTACACCTAGCTTAGAAATAATTGTGTGATGGGCTTTGGTGCTCGCTTTTACCCATATTTGCTTAACAGCTAGGTTTTTTAGTGCAAGCGTGCACAGAATGCTCGATTGCATGTCTTCTCCAATCGCCACTAAAACGGCCTGACTGCTCGCTAAATCAAGCTCTTTAAGTGCGGCTTCATCAGTGGAGTCGCAAACAACGGTTTCTGATAAATGCTCAACATATTTTTCAGCTAGTTTAGGGTTACTATCAACCCCAGTGACTGTATGCCCTAAATGAATTAACTCAAGGCTTGCTGCAATGCCAAATCGACCTAATCCGATCACTGTAAAATGTGCCATGTTGATACCTAAATTAAAGTTAAAAGAGAGAAGTGGTAAAGTCCATTTGGTCAATAAACAGTTAATACATAAGCTGTACGCTTCACTATTTTTATCCAACCTGACATACGTATTACTCCTTCTGCTGAAGTTAGAATATGAGTTATTAGAGTAACAATGTAGGTAGGCGTTAAAAGCTTTATAAAGATTTAACGAATTAGATAAAAAACTTTATAAAAACTTTATAGAGGCAATCTCGAAAAGGCAGTAGTCTAGGTGCTTAAATGTTAGAGGAAAAATTAATGAATCAGGCTGAGGCTAAACCACATTGGTATAAAGCATTGTTTTTGTCGGTAATAATGCCATTAATTGTGGTTATTGCCATTTACCCTGTACGTAACTGGTTTACTACCACCGATATCGTGATGCTTCAGTTATTATGGGTGACTTGGGTTGCTGTGCGCAGTAATCGTCGTCTTGCCATACTAACCACCTTAGTGAGTGTGGCGTGTACAGATTGGTTTTTTGTTACCCCTAATTTTACTTTTCATATTGAAAACATAGAATATTTAGTAACCTTTATGGTTATGCTGATTGTTGGCTTTGTGATCAGCCAATTGGCAGGGGAGCTCAGTACTAAAGTTAGGGATGTGCAATTACATGCGAGTAATAGTCGCACCTTGTACGAACTGGCCAAAGACTTAAACAGTCTAGATACGCTGGATGAACAAAAAAAGTACTTTGTAGAGCGGATCGGTAAGCATTTAAATGCATGTTGCACATTTATGCCTGCAGCACCGCGGGGCAATAGTGAATTTATATTGCTTAGTGAGGCTAGTCCGAGCTGGGGCGGGTTTAATTTTACTAAACGGTTAACGCAAGGGCAAAAAGCCTTTGCTGACACTGCTATTTCGCTTCTTTATCAGGTACATGAAAAAACGTTATTACGCCAGCAGTCGGCTGCTATTTCGGTGCAAGCGGAATTAGAGCGCGCTAAAAATGCACTTTTACGTAGTTTGTCTCACGATTTACGCACACCACTGGCAACCATTATGGGCGCATCCAGCATGCTTGCAGATGATGAAATTACCCTCAGTGACAGCGTGATAAAAGAGCAAGCGAGTAATATTTATGAGCAAAGTAAAATACTTAATCAGCACTTTGATAAAGTAATGGAGTTAAGCCGAGTTAACAAAATGGGTGAAAACCTAAGTTGGCAAACAATAAACTTACAAGCACTACTTAGTGAAGCTAAAGCTCGCAGACAGAAGCAACTCACTCATTTTGTTATAAATACCAATATAGACGCTCAGTCAAAATGCGTAGGGGATGTGACTTTGTTAGAAATTGCACTGGCTAATATGCTCGAAAATGCATGGCGTTATGGTGATAAAAAGGTGAGCGTTGAATTTACGCAAAGTATCAATCAGCAAAAGGTACGTTATCAGTTACTTCTCACTAATAACGTGATCATTAAAGCGCAAACAAGTAGCGATGAAGGTGTTGGGTTAGGCAGTATTATTTGTGATGTGGTTGCTAAATTTCACCAGGGCACATTTACATTAACAATTAATAACGAAACAAATATGGCGTACGCAAAGTTAATCTGGGAAAAAGATAATGACTAAAATCTTGATATTGGAAGATTCTCCCCCTCTACAAAGCTTTTTAAAAACCTTGTTGCAAGCCAGTGGTTACGAGCTAAGCATTTGTGATAAAGGATTAGATGGTTTTGCACGTTTAAGTGAGCAAAGTTACGATCTTGTATTATTAGATTTAGGCCTGCTAGATATGGATGGTCAAGACTGGTTAATTGAGTTTCGACAATGGAGTGCCTTACCTGTTTTAGTGCTGTCGGCTCGAGATGGCGAAGTTGAAAAGGTCACTGCGCTTGATAATGGGGCAAATGACTATATTACCAAACCGTTTAGCGCCAATGAGTTGCTAGCCCGGATTCGGGTTTTATTACGCAGCCAAAGCCAGCCGAGTGTGGCATTTACCTGCGGGAATATAAAAATAGATCCACAAAAGCACAGAGTAACCACTTCTGGAAATGAGATAAAACTTACTAAAAAAGAGTACGCAATACTATTATTACTGTTCCAGAATAAAAATACAGTACTTACCCATAATGCAATTTTAAGCCATATTTGGGGAGCGCAATACATAGACCGCCCTGAATACGTCCGAGTCCATGTGGCACAGCTCAGACAAAAACTTGAGGCTAACCCCGCTAGTCCAAAATATATCTTAACTGAACCAGCTGTGGGTTATCGATTGGCCGATTAAAAATAAAAGTTTTGTAGAGTGTTTTTGTCTTTAAACCATACCCTATTTAACAATCTTATCTACTAGGCTGCTGGTATTTTAATACCCTGCTTTCATACTTATTTCTACACAATTCATTTGCCTAGAAAGTTTTTATAGTCTAATTTTTAAGCTTACTACTTCAAATCCTCAGGACATTGGCTTGCTTGTTTAAGCCTAAAATTATGCGACTAACACTCATACATTCTTTGCAAGGAAAAATGCTGCTTTATTTGGCATTTCCCGTAATGCTTATTATTACTGGTATTTTGAGTTACTGGTATTCAACCAGCCTTAATCAGGCTGTTATGCAAGCAAAGCTTAACTTGAGTCAGACCGCCGATACTATTGCTGCAAAAGTAAATGAAGAGACGCAATTGGCAGTACGCACTACCGAAATTATGGCCTTAGCACAGCAAAATGGGTTGTTTGGTGATAGAGAGGCAAGTATTAACTTTGTTCGTGCAGTGCTTAAAATGAATCCTTCATTCGTGGGGGCTTCTTTTGGTTATGAGCCTAATGCCGATAATCAAGATCAAGCCTATGTGAATGCTTCGCCATTAAAAGAGGGCGTTTATGTAGACCAAACCGGTCGTTTTTTACCTTATTGGCATCGTGATTTTAGTGACTCTGAACGCTTGTTACTTGAGCCCTTGGTGGACATGGAATCTAGTCTTTATTATGAGGGAGTACGTCAACAGTTTTTACGTGATGGCAATACCGAAACGATGATCACTGAGCCCTATGTTTACGAGGGAAGAATGCTAGTTGAACAAAGTTCGCCCATTATCATTAATGATAAATTTGTCGGTATGGCAAGCGTAGATAGAGCACTTGCTGACATCACTGAGTTTTTACAAACCATAAAGCAGCAAGTAAAAATTGATGTTTTGCTACTCAGTCAACGCGACAACGTGATTGCAACGACATTGAATTACTCAGGATTAAAAACGAAAGCAATTTTAGATACTAATTATGCAAGTATAGCCAAGCAGCTAAAGTCACAGGGACAAGAAAGAGAGGTACTATCTGCTAACGATCCTTTTGATTCTGGGGTTTTCTATTTTGATAAGGCCAAGGTTGCCACTGGTAATTGGACAGTGATAGTGCGCCGCTCTGAATTGGATATTATTGGGCCTATTCAAGCGCAATTTAAACCATTATTGGCAGCCGCTTTTGCAAGTGTATTACTGATTTTTTTACTCTTTTGGTATTTTATTAACAGAACAACTAAGCGTATTAATATTGCGATTAAATCTGTTGAACAGCTAGCTAATGGAGATTTATCTATTCATGTTCAAAAATATATGACTCAAAATGATGAGCTTGGCACTATGTTTAGAAGTTTTGAGCGTTTAATTAAAGCCAGTAAAGATATTGATCAGGTTTGCTCTGCGATTGCAGCAGGTGATTTTTCTAAAACAGTTTCAAAGCGCGGTCCTTATGATCGTTTAAGTGATTCTATTAATTTAATGTCGAGTAAACGCCACGAGGCAGAGCAGGCTCTAGTTGAGCAAACCATAGAGCTTCGTCGCACTCAGCAAGAGCTTGTTGAAGCAGAAAAAATGTCGTCACTTGGAAGTTTAGTTAGTGGTGTAGCCCATGAGGTGAATACGCCGCTAGGTGTTTGCGTAACTGCGACGTCGCATTTAAGAGAAATGCTGATTGAAACTAAAAACAAGGTGGCTTCTGGCTCCTTGAGTAAAACGCAGTTTAGCGAATTTATTACTGAAGTTGATTTAAGTTGTGATATTTTACTAAAAAATATGCAGCGCGCCGCAGGTTTAATAAGCAGTTTTAAACGTGTTGCGGTTGATCAAACAACCGAAGAATTACGTAATTTATATATAAGTAGTTATTTAAATGAGGTGCAAAAAAGCCTTTACCATACCCTCAAAGCAACACCCGTTGACATTACTATTAGTGCGAAAGAACCTGAGCCTGAAGTGTATTCTGATCCTGGTGCTTTAGCACAAATCTTCACTAATTTAGTAATGAATTCAATTATTCATGGTTTTAAAAATGGCAGCCAAAAAGGGCAAATAAGTGTTCATATAGACTACTCAGATTCTGTTTGCATTCATTATCAAGATAACGGAAGAGGCATGACTGAAGAGGCAGAAAAAAAAGTATTTGATCCTTTTTACACCACAAATAGAGCAGGTGGTGGCAGTGGTTTAGGAATGAACATTGTGTACAACCTTGTTGTACATCGCCTAAAGGGGCAAATTTTTATAAAGGAAAAACAATCAACGGGAGTTTATTTTTTTATTCAATTCCCCTTAACGCTACCGAATTAATAACTAGTAGAGTGTGTTTATGGATTGGTTACAAGATGATGAAGTTGTAAAACAAGCGGTCGACAGCAAGCATGTTGAACCATGGAAAATCTTAGTGGTTGATGATGATGAATCTGTACATCAAGTAACTCAACTTGCAATGAAGCGCTTTGAATTTGAGCAACGCCCTATCGAGCTGCACAGTGTTTATAGTGCAGCTCAAGCAAAAGAAAAACTACAAAGCTCAGAGCGCTATGCATTAATTTTATTAGATGTAGTAATGGAAACTGAGCATGCAGGATTAGATTTTGCACGATTTGTTCGCCAAGACTTACAAAATGTATACAGCCGAATTATTTTACGAACAGGTCAGCCAGGGGTTGCGCCAGAGCGCAGTGTTATTCGCGATTATGATATTGATGGTTATAAAGCGAAGAGCCAACTGCAAAGCCAAGATCTTGAATTGATTTTTTATACCTCTTTGCGCGCCTATCGCGATATTTGTATGCTACAAAACCATCGGCACAACTTAAAAAGGCTAATAATAGCAATTTCTACTATTACCCAAATTGGTGACTTGGTTGAGTTTACCTCTGTTGTAATGGAAGAGCTAAAACTAGTACTGAATATGAGCTCCGCCAATTTGTATATTGATGCGCCTAAGGTCTTTGGTATTTGCCAGTTAGATGAAAAGCTGCAGATGATTGAGGGAGAGCTTTCTGGCATACATTTATTCACGGGCAATGGAATTGACAGTATTCCACAAAAACATCAAGAGTATTTTTTAAGGGCAAAGCAAACTAAGCAGAATTTTATAGCAGAAGATCATTATGTTTATTTTCATCATTCGCAAAAAGGTTTAGATTCCATCTTAGCGTTTCAGTCGCTGCAGCCGGTAAAAAAAGAAGCTCAACAGCTAGTAGATTTATTTTTGGGTAATGTAGTACTGACCTTTGAAAGCCTCTTATTAGCTAATTCAATTGAAGAAACCCAGCAACTGGCTATTTCACTAATGGGAGGAGCGATGGAGTCACGCTCCAAAGAAACCGGCTCACATGTAATCAGGGTTGGTTTATATGCAAAACTATTAGCGCAGCTAAATAATCAAAATCAATCATACTGCGATAAAATTAGTTTAGCAGCACAGTTACACGATGTAGGAAAGGTGGGAGTTCCAGATTTAATTTTAAATAAGCCAGCTAAATTGGATGCTGATGAATGGGAAATTATGAAACAGCACACTACCAAAGGCTGGGAAATACTCAAAGGTACGGGAAATCCTGTCATTGATATGGCGGCTAATATTGCGATTGATCATCACGAACGTTGGGATGGAGCTGGTTATCCACACGCAAAAAAACAGCAAGAGATCAGTTTAGAGGGGCGAATTACTGCGATTGCTGATGTATTTGATGCGTTATGTTGTCGTCGTTGTTACAAAGAGCCTTGGAGCATGGATGAAGCAAAGGCGGAAATAATTAAAGGCGCAGGTAATCATTTCGATCCGACGTTGGTTGAATTATTTGAATTGAATTTTAATGCGTTTAAACAAATTTATTTAGACAGGCCTGAGTAACGAGGTTGTCGCTCTGATTGCGTTAGCCACAATCAAAGCGAACATAAAATTAATCGTATTTAGCTTCAAGCTCGTTGGCAGTATGAAACTTTTCGTGAGATTGTAATTGCTCATCGTATTTAACTAGGTTTTTAAAGTGCCCTAGTTGGCCAGCGTTTTTAACGATTTCAACAATAAACGACATCATAAAATCGGCACCAGTGAGAGTATCGCCCACTAAATAACGTTTGCCTTCAAGGCGGCTGTTAAAGTAGCTAATTACTTTAGCGGTTTCAGCATCGGCATAGCCCTCTAAAAATTGCGTTTTAGCACCATCTTTCTGGACAAACATTTTTAGCAGAAGAGGTAAAATTGCAGAGCTTTCTGCAAAGTGAAGCCATTGTTGATAGTCTACAAATTCTGCAGTACCTGTGGCTGGTGCAAACTTACCTTTGCCATATTTAGTGATCAGGTAATCTGTGATAGCGCCAGACTCGGCGATCACTAAGCCATCATCTTCTATAACTGGCGATTTACCCAGTGGATGCACATTTTTAAGCTCATCAGGGGCTAAAAAAGTTTCAGTATTGCGCTGGTAGGCAACAATTTCGTAATCAACCTCAAGCTCTTCTAATAACCAAATAATACGTTTAGAGCGAGATTTATTTAAATGGTGTAGTTTAATCATTTTCTTCCTTATTGAGCTGTGTTGAATTACAACACAGCCTGAATGTTATTATAGTGGGCTGTTAATCTTTACTACGGTTTTACCAAAGTTCTTCCCGCTGATCATGTCGTTAAATGCGCTGATGGTTTTTTCGAAACCATCTACAAGATGTTCGCGGTATTGAACTTTTCCGTCTTGTAGCCACTTTTGCATGTCTTGTGCAAATTCGTCATAACGATCGCCATAGTCATCAAAAATTATAAAGCCCTGCATTTTAATACGCTTAGTTAACAATTGTCCCATTAGCATACCTAATCTATCTGGGCCTTCAGGCAAGCTGATGGCATTATATTGCGATACCAAACCACAGATAGGCACGCGTGCTGAGGTATTAAGCAAAGGTAATACGGCATCAAACACTTTTCCGCCCACATTTTCATAATAAACATCAATGCCTTGCTCACATGCTTTTTCTAACTGCTCGGCAAAGTCATCCACTTTATGGTCAATACATGCATCAAAGCCTAGATTTTCAACAACATGCGCACATTTTTCGCTGCCTCCGGCAACGCCTACTACTTTACAGCCTTTAATTTTAGCTATTTGACCAACCGTTGCGCCTACTGGGCCTGTAGCTGCTGCAACAACAACGGTTTCACCCGCTTTAGGTGCGCCAATATCTAGTAATCCCATGTAGGCGGTAAAGCCAGGCATACCCATAATACCAAGTGCGTAAGACGGATTAGTTGGCTCTTTACCTAATGACATTAAGCCCTCGCCATTTGAGATAGCGTAAGTTTGCCAGCCTGTATATGCTAATACCCATTCGCCTTCGCTAAACGTATCATTTTTAGATGATTCGACTTGGCAAACCGTTGCACCAACCATTACATCACCAATTTCTACAGGGTCGGCATACGATTTAGCATCGCTCATGCGGCCACGCATATAAGGGTCTAGTGATAAATAAATAGTACGCAGCAATACTTCACCATCTTTTAATGATGGTAACTCTACGTTTTTAAGTTCAAAGTTTTCATTAGTAGGTGCGCCATGTGGGCGTGATGCTAAAGTAAATTGACGACTGGTTGTGGACATAAAAATCTCCATGATAGAGTGAAAAAACGACCTATATACCGAATGTTTAAGCTTTAAAACTATACATTGCTCAACAATAATGCGCGGATAGGTAGAAAAGATTTGTACCTTGATACACGAGCTTTGGGCGAGAGGTGGTTAATTCAACCGTCGAAAGAATTTAATTAGAACAATTACTCTGTTTTAGCACACTAAATACATGGCTATCTAAATAGTGACCATTTTTATAAATTGCTTTCTTTAAAATAGCTTCGTTATTAAAACCATTTTTAAGCAACGCGCTCATTGAGCCAACATTACCTGCAAATACAGCCGCATGAATACGGTTTAAGTTAGTACTTTCAAACACTTCTTTAGTAATTAACTCTATGGCTTGGGTAATAATACCTTGCCCCCAATACTGCTGACTAAGCCAATAACCTATTTCGCCACTGCGGCTATACTCAAATTCACCAGGAATAACACCAATACAACCAACACACAGGCCATCAACTTCAATGGCTTTAATGATGCCAAATTTTGCTCCTTCGTTTACCCACCAGTTTGCATCTGCTTGGGTATAAGGAAATGGAATTTTAGAGGACAAATAGCGAGCTACTTGTTGATCGTTCAAAATGGTGACTATTTGGCAGGTATCGTGTTGTTTAAATGCTCGTAAAGTGATCATGCTACAAATGAGTTTGTTATTATCAGCCAATAACTTAGCAAGCTTTAAACGCTTAAACAATGAAAAACAATTCATTAAAATTAAAGTGTATACAGGTATAACTTTGCTTAAAACTCTTTTAAAATGTAAAAAACACCCAGACAGAGTCTCTATGCATCCTCATATCGAAGCCCTTTATAATAGCGCTAAAAAGCCCAGTCGTTTAATTATTGGTTTAATGAGTGGCACCTCTTTAGATGGTTTAGATGTGGCGCTATGTAAAATAACCGGTGCGGGTTTACATACACAAATAGAGGTTAAAAATTTTACTACGGTTGAATACAGCGACGAGTATAAAACTAAAATAAAGCAGGTATTTGCCAAGCGCGAATGCGATTTAGAAGTGCTGACTTTGTTACACCCTTGGGTGGGAAAACTCCATGGTGCTATGGTTAATCAGTGTTTAATTGCATGGGGTATTGACCCTGCGAGTATTGATGCCATAGCAAGCCACGGGCAAACTATTTATCACTGTCCGCAGTCGCAGCATAACCATCATGACTTTAAACATGGCACCTTGCAAATAGGTGATAGTGACCAAATAGCAGTTACTACAAGCATTACCACTGTTGGCGATTTTAGGCAAAAGCACATAGCCGCAGGGGGCGAAGGCGCACCTTTAGCGGTATATGGCGATTATTTATTTTTTGCCAGCCCTGATGAAAACCGCATTTTATTAAACATGGGTGGCATTGCAAACTTAACGTTTTTACCTAAAAACGGTGATACTAGCAGCGTGTTTAGTAGCGACATAGGCCCAGGTAACACCATTATGGATGCCTACGTACAGTCTTATTTTAAAGGGCTGCATTATGATGAGGGCGCAAAGCTTGCCAAAGCAGGCAAGGTGAATGCAAAACTGCTAAAAGCGCTCAGCGATAATGCGTTTTTTAAATTACCACTGCCAAAAACAACAGGGCCTGAGGTGTTTAATTTAGCCTTATTACGCGCAGCCCAAGCCCAAACCGCAACCCAAGATTTAAGCCATGAAGATGTGTTGGCGACATTAAATGCGCTTTCTGCGACTACGATTGCTAGGGCGTTAAATGACTGTGCTGAAGGGGTTCAAAACTGTGTGGTATATGCCAGTGGTGGAGGTATTCATAATCCATTATTGATGGAGCAATTACTAATACACTGCCCAAATATTAAGGCGTTTAAGAATACTGATGATTTGGGTGTTCACCCTGATGCCAAAGAGGCGGTGCTGTTTGCTATTTTGGCAAACGAATGTTTAGCAGGGCAGCGACAAAGTGCAAAAAATAAAAGGGGTGGAATTTTAGATATTACTATGGGTAAAGTGAGCTTTGCTGATTAACTAATTAAAGCTTAATGGAAAAGTTTATAACAAGAGCTAAAAAAGTGAGATTAAAGCTGTTCCCACACTGGCAAGGTACTGACGAACGCGATGAGGCTTTGGCGGCGTAATCGTATTTATTGGTACAGTATATCCATTACCAAATTGGTTAATGTGCATATCAAATTGCAAGCTATTTTTTAACGTACCGTGTTTACCATGCAAAATCATTTGCATTACAAAACCACGACGGTGCGCTATTTGACTTAACCTAAGCGTGACTCGTCCTTGCTCTAAATCAAGTTGGCTGAGCTTTTTTTCTGTGTAGTACTGAGCTTCACGTGCGTTTAGCAACGTTGCGCTAAGTGAAATAATATCACCTTCATGGGCAGCCTCAGGCAAAACGCATTGCAAAGCAATTTGATGCTGGCTATTGGCCTGCTGTGACAGCGTTTCAAATTCCATGCTGTGGCTCAGTGCCGCAGAGATAGGATCTTCAAATGACGGTAGTGCAAAGGTTAATTGCACCATGGATTCACTCATGGGGGCTTATAAAACTATATTGACTAATAATGCAGCTATTATCGCTGATGATTGTTGCATAATTATGACTAAGCTAAAGCGCTTAATACAAATGCTAGTTTTAATTGTAATTTTGAACTAAAGGTATTGTTTTAAATCAGTATTATATTTACGGAATAAATTATAATAGCCGCTCAATAACCACTGCGATAAACGTATATACAATTTAAGAATGGATTAACGTCTTACCTCAGCGATAAAAAACAATACTCTTACTGAATTTTTTGTTAATTGCGCCAGTTTTTTATTGTTAAATAATGGGTGCTTTTTTGTGTTTGTTTCAATTTTGCAACAAAATAGCTTGAAAAAAAACCAAGCTAGCCATAAAGTGCAGTTAAGGGCCCAAATACATAACACACTACCAAAAGGGTTGTGAGAAATTAGATGGCACTAATAAAAAATAATTTATGGAAACTCTTTTGTTTTTTGCTATTAGGCGGTCTAGTCCTATTAAGCGTTTTGTTGGCTTATGAATGGCGAAATATCGAAAAAGAATACCGCACAAGCTCCCAAAATCGTGTGGAGTTTTCTGCGCAAGCACTTAAAAGCACCCTCAGAAATAAAGAGCTTATGCTGGATCTAATTGGCAGAGATATTCTTTCAAACAATAATTTACCCGAGAAAACATCAACAATAAAACTCCTCGATAATATTTTACTAGAAAACCCTGTGTTATTAGGCTTTGGACTGTTTAATCCCCAAGGGGAAATTATTTACTACAGTTCAAATTTAAATGCCTCAACAATGATCAACCTTAAGAAAAATGAAAAAACCCGCCAAAGTTTTGCACAAACTCTTAGTTCAGACAAAATGGTGGTAGGGCAAACTTATTTTAATCAGTCGTTACATGAATGGGTTATTCCAATAAGGAAGTCATTACGCGACAAAAGTGGCTCTGTGATTGCTGTAATGACTGCAGGATTGGCTGTATCAAGAGGCGCTAAGTACCTCAATATTTTGCAAAGTAATAGTGACGATTACATTATCATAGCAAGAGAGATTGATGGTTTTATTCAATACACTTCCGTAAAAGATGCAGACATAGCTAGCTATACAAAAACCAAAATTAAGCAGGCGTTAGGGTTATCTGATAATTCTTTGATAAAGCAAACGGGCAAGGATAAAGAAATATTTAAATCCTCAGAAGAGGTGTTTAGTATTGATACACATATAGGAGATAAACCTTATATCACATCTGCAAAATTTGATAATCGCTATCAGTTATGGACACTCTCAAACAGAGCGATGCAGCCAATAAAAAGTGTATTTTATTGGAAGGTCTGTTGGTATTCCTTCATTTATTTACTGATTTGTACGCTCTTATATTTTGGTTTTAGGTTTATTGCTCGTGCTGAGCAAAAACGGATTGATGAGCTGTTTTATCTTTCTCGTAATGATGATTTAACTAAGTTACCTAATCGAAAAGCACTGCGTGATAGTTTTGAAGCGAAAAAAGAGACATCGTTTAGCTTAGCAATTATAAACATTACCAATTTACGTTCGATGAATAATCG
Source organism: Pseudoalteromonas sp. S1609 (assembly GCF_005887255.1). Classification (GTDB taxonomy): domain Bacteria; phylum Pseudomonadota; class Gammaproteobacteria; order Enterobacterales; family Alteromonadaceae; genus Pseudoalteromonas. The sequence continues at coordinate 75,480 of NZ_PNDJ01000013.1, forward strand.
CTTCGGTATGGAGTACAGTGATAAGGCAATTAAAACCTATGCTGCAATGTTGCAAGCGACATTTGCAGCTCCATATTTGGTTTTTAGAAACAGTGGCAATGAATTTTGCATTATTACACCGCATTTATTGGATGAACAAAACAGGCATGTGTTTGAACAAAGCCTAGAGTCCAGCATTCAACATTACGAAGTTAATAACTCTGAACGTCTTTTAAATATTAGTGTCGGTGTGGCCAACTACCCAGAGCATGGCACAACCAAAAGTAAACTAGTGCGCAGCGCACATTTGGCTAATCAATGGGCAAAAGATACAGGACAGTGGCTGTGCCATTACCATGCAGGTATAAAACAAGCTTATTTACGCCGTTTAAAAGTAGAAGAGCGGTTAAATGTAGCGCTAAGTGAGCAATCATTCTCTATAGCCTATCAGTGCCAAGTAAATGAACAGGGTAAAATTCATGCTATGGAAGCACTAATTCGTTGGCATGATAGCGAGTTGGGTATGGTTTCACCTGCTGAGTTTATTGCTATTGCGGAGCAAAGTGATTTAATTTTTAAAATCGGTGACTTTGTTTTGTCGCGCTCTATTAGTGAATTTGCAACGATGCAACAACATAACGATACGCCTCTTGAACTAGCAATCAACATTTCTGTGATGCAATTTCAAAGCAGTGCTTTTATTCCTAAATTATTGCAAAGTATAGAGGCGTACAATGTTGCTCCGCGCAGTATCATTTTAGAAATTACAGAGTCACTGTTTATGGATAACCTTGAACATGTGATTGAAACTATACTGAGCTTAAAATCGCGTGGAATACGTTTCTCGATGGATGATTTTGGTACAGGCTATTCATCACTGAGTTTATTAAGACGCCTGCCCATAGATGAACTTAAAATAGATAAAAGCTTTGTAGATGATATTTTAATAGATCCTAAGTCTATCAGCATGGTGCAAAGTATTATTGCCATTGCCAACAGCCATAACATAAGCGTTATCGCTGAAGGCGTGGAAGAGCAGGCACAATTTGATATGTTAGTGGATATTGGCTGTAAACGTTTTCAGGGGTATTACTTTTACAAACCTGTGAACGCGACCTCTGTAATTGAATACCTGCAAGCTAACTAGTAGCCGCGCGACTAAGGCGATCATTCACTGCAGCCCACTCACTGATTACTGGCGGCTTTTCGATATAAATATTCAATGGGGTCGTATCATCAATAAGATGCAGTGCTTTATACATATTTTTAGCGTATTCAATAGGGCAACTACTGAGCTTAGTAATACGTTCTGATGGAATGTCGCCCGCTAATAATTGCTGTTGCACTTGAGTCGAATAGATTAAATAGTGACTTTTACCCTGAGAGTTTTCACTCAAAATTTTAGCGAAATCTTCAGTATTAGCCAACATGGCTGGTGCATGAGGCTGATAATGCGCTTTTGCATTACCCGGCACCACTTCGTTATGTGAATGTGGCGTGCTGACATGCAGTCCAGTTTTTTGCAAAATATCAGATGCTGAAATTGGTCCTGGGCGTAATATGCGTAACTGCTCTGAGCTGGCATCGACAATAGTCGATTCAATACCTACATTGCATTCGCCTCCTTGTAATACCGCACTAATACGACCATTCAAATCGCGCATAACATGAGCTGCGTTGATTGGGCTCAACTGCTTGTATCGATTAGCCGAGGGAGCTGCAAGACCAGTATTTAATTGTTTTAGTACCGCTAAAAACTCAGGATGCGCAGGCACGCGAAGTCCAATGGTTGGCAAACCACCTGTTACCGGGCTGTTTAAATCATCTTTAGCATTTAAAATTAGGGTGAGTGGGCCAGGCCAAAATGCATCAGCAAGCGCGATGGCCGCCTTATTTACATTTTTTGCCCAGTGGTGCACATGTGATTGATTGGGAATATGCACAATGAGCGGGTGATTTGTTGGACGTCCTTTCGCTGCAAATATTTTCGCTACAGCATCACTATTAGTCGCATCTGCGGCTAAGCCATATACGGTTTCTGTGGGTAAAGCGACGCATTCGCCAGCTTTTAATAGTGCTACGGCTTGGTTAATACGCTCTTCAGTATTTAATAATTGAGTCGGTTGTATTGATGTCATAATAACTCTTAAGGATTACAAAACTGGCAATATGTTGCATCGGCAACGTGTTTTTCATTCGCTTCAATATGGTTATAGCCGCAGCTATCACACAAAGAGGTTGTTGATTTTACTTGTTGTGTGGGCATGTTACACAGCTCACAGGGCAAGCCTTTAGTGAGTTGTTTGGCAACAAAGTTAGCACACTGGCATTGTGGACATTTTGATGCCAACCGCCTTGCTAAGTCCTCTGCAGCGAGGCGAATAATAGCTTGGCGTTGCCCACTATACATAGCTCTTAAATCAGGCGTGATTATGCCGGCTTTGGGCACTTTTTCTTTAAATAAAGCAACCAAGCCTTCAAAGCTTAGCCCTTTAAAAAGTGTTTGAGTGTCATCAAGTATCCAGTGCTGCTCTTTAAAGCGCTGGCATGCGACCGTGATTGATTCAACATTAGTCTCGCTGTTAATGGTTAAGCTGCTGGGTGAAAATGGCCCGCCTGCATGTCCATAAATAGCGATGTCTGTGCGTTTATCGTAAAAACAAATTACTTCTTCATCCCAGTTCATTAACCCAGGGTATGGGCCACCTCCAAAGCTGCCTTCACTACCAAGCCCATATTGCTCGCCAGTGAGTTCACACGCTTGTTGAGCTTTTATTAGTGCCGCTATTTGGGCACTGCAATCACGCTGCACTTCATTAGTAAACATCCCAAGCGTATCGGTATCAAATAGACTGGTTGTTACCACATTATAGCCAAGTGGCTTCAATGCGGGTGCGATCAAAGGTGCCTTTTTATGTTTAGTGGCAATGACGGCGTTTAACATTGATCATGCTCGCTCTGTGGAGGGGGCAACTGTAGTGAAGTACCCGTTTTCAAAGCGCTCTAAGGTGTTGTCATCGCCCCAACGAATGAGTGTTAGCCAGTGGTTATCAATTAGTTCCTTCACCATCGTATGCTTGTTATAAATTGCTGCGATTGCTGATTTTGGCGCAGCAATATATACATTAAGGCGAATAGGTTCGTGCATCCATTTATCGCCATTGTGTAGCGATTGCATGGCCAAGCCTATGCGCAGGTCGCCGCCATTACCTTCAAATAAGCCTATGTTACCGCCCACCGCATTATGAAGTATTTTATTACCACTGCCGTATTTGTGATTGTCGTTAACCGAGGCATTATATTGGCTATTGATCCAATGGGTGACTATCATAGGCGCAGTCATAATAAGCTCTAATATTGCAAAGTCGTTATCGCTTTCCCACTCATAATCGTGTAAGAAACAGCGTCCCTGTAAGTTAATATTTCGCGTCCATGCGCGCGGCGCGACAATAAAGGCGGCATTATTTGCAAGCCCCCATTCAGGACGTACCTGCGACCAATCGCGGGCACGTTGATGATAAGCGTGATTAATTTTATCCGCTGATTTATCAATCAGCTTTGGCTCTATATTAACTAAGCGTTCGCGCTGAGCTGTTTGTGTTGCCACACTGAGCCATTTTTTTAGATTATCATCCAGTTGAGCATCATAGGTGGTGATCACATCTGTGGTTGTATTATGAATGGCTGCAATAAACTGGGTGTTTTCTGACAGTGTGAGTCCCCGAGATTTAAGCGCTTGACGTACTTGAATATCGTTAAGTAGGCTTGCGAGTACTCGCACATTCACTTCACCACTTTGCCCGCCACAGGCGCCGCAATCTAGGCCAGCACTGTGTAAGTTATTGGTTGTATGGCTAGCATGACCCACTAACATTACCTGTGGTGCCAACGCTTTTATACCTAAAGTAGTAAGCACTTTTTGGGCTAAATCGGTTTTGTCTTTTAGGGTAAGTTGCTGCTGGTTTTGTGTTAATTGCCAGTCAGTTGGGGTGCACTTTTTAGCATCGCCTTTAGATAAAAAGGTATTTTTTATTAGTTTAAATGCGTATAGCCAACCTGCTGACTCAACCATAGAAAACGATGAAGGGGCCGATTTTGACCAGCTTTGCCATGTGGCACTATTTTGGCGTGATGCTTCAAGTGTCGCGTCTTTGTGAGTTTGCGTGGCATGTATAGCCGGTTTAAGTAGCCCAGGGAGCTGTGGGCGAGTAATAGCACTGCCATTTTCTTGATATTCCAGCGGTAAACCAAAAAAACCTGCAAAGCCAAACGTTTCAATATGTTGACTTTGAGACTCTAGCGCACGGCGAATCACTTCCGAGCGAACATCAATACAAAACACTGCTTGTAATTGAGCGTTTGTCACGGGGGCTTTTGTCGCGGTTTGCAGAGCCTCATTAAGCGGATATTGAAAGCTGAGTTCCATTGCTTTTGCCCACACCCATAATGGCTTTTGTGCTAATTTATGTGCATGTAAGCGCTCAACAACAAGCGCCTTTTCTTGTTGCCACTGGCTTTGCAGTTGTTTAAATGTAGCACTATCGTGATTGGCTAGGTACTGCCAAATCACTAAGTCCCATGCCATGCGCATGGCCAGAAGTTGCTTCATCTCATCTGTTGGGGTGTCGTAAAGCTGACCTTGAAAACGTAAATACGCAAGCCACGATGCCCAACCGTTAATATCTAAGAGCAATGAGTGCGCGTATAACTCTAACGAGTCATTATCTATGTTAAGCGTTTTAAGAGTCAGTGCAATTAGTTCATCAGCGGATGTGGGTAATTGCTTAAAATAGCCATTTAAATGCCGTTCATCCATAACAATGCTAATGCCTTTATCAGCTTGAATAACAGTAAGCCAATGGCGATATAATTCAGATGGGGCTTGAGTATCATTACGATGCAGCATAGGGCCGAGTTGTTGATAATGTGCAGCACAAAACTGACTCAACTGATGAGTAATTTCATCATGCCAAGCCATTTTATGCTTATTACGTTGTTGGTCGAGTAAATCAGCAATGTTGTGCCAGTCTACTAATGGCACATCAACTCTAAGCGCTTGTAATAGTTGCTCTTTATTAAAGTCACTATTAAGTAGCGTTGCGGCATCGGCTAAGTGTTTGTCGGTAATCATGCCAGCATTATATTTTTGTAGATAAAAATCCTTAGACATTAGCATGTTGGCATTACATAAGGTATCCAGTCGTGCGCTTACATCTTCAATTGGCATATGGCGCATTTCCCAAAATGGGTTAACTGCAATCATCTGATCTAACGGCCAGTTTGGTGCTATGTAACCGCATACTTTATTAAGTAGGCTATTTTGACTGTCGCTTAGCGAGAGTGCTCTATTATCTGAAGGCGTTAGAGTGCTCATTTTGATTCCTCAATAGTGATCCCAGCGGCATGATTTTTTAAATCAGTGTGGCCATTATTAGGCAAATTTATCGGCCATATTTTTAGTGTTAATCGTGTAAACCACTCATCTAAATACAAGCCTGCAAATAATAAAGTAGATAATGATTTAACCTGAGGTCGCCAAGACTGATAGCGCAAATAGTAGCTTGCTATCATTAAGGTTAAAATAAGGGCTATTACCCAACTGTCAGCTAGGCTAAATGCAGGTTCGCGCCACTGCTCAAGGGGAAGTGCAAACGCAAAGATATTTTTAGCCGCTACATAGCTAAAGACCACTAATAGTGCAATTAACAGTTTTTTACTGCGTGTTTTAGCCGTAGCTGTACCATGCTGATTTGCAAGCAAAATGGTTAACGCTGATGCTAAAAGCAACCAAATACTTACCGCTCCCTGATAAGAGCTGATAAACCATGCTGCACCAACGATTATTATTGAAATAAGCGCACCGGCTAACCAGTCAAAGCATACTGGTGATTGTTTTGGCATATGGCGACGGATCAGATCTTCATTTACGCCGTTACCTGAGTTTAAAAATGCGAAAGCTTTATAAGTTGAGTGGGTAACAAGGTGAAGTAAAGCCAGCTCAAATAACCCCAGCGCACACTCTACCAGCATTAACCCCATTTGCGCACTGGTAGACCAGGCAAGCCGAACTTTAACGCTTATTCGAGTGGTCATTATTAATGCGCTGATCACCGTAGTTAAACCTGCAACAATTAAAATTAACCATTGGGCTGCGCTAGCTTGAATAAACAAAGGAGCAAATAAAATTAATAAAAAGCCACCTAAATTAATGACTCCCGCATGTAATAACGCGCTCACCGGTGTCGGTACTTCAACCACTTTAATTAGCCAACCGTGTATTGGAAGTTGAGCACATTTTATTAAGGCTGCACAGGCAATTAAAAAAGCGGCAACTTGCTCTGCAAAAGACAGTGGTTGTGTGGTGGTGTGATAAAAGGCGGTTATATCACTTATGTACAGGCTATTGTGAGTGAACCACAAAATACCAAATGCAATTAGTAATAAGGATTCGGCAACACGTGCCACAATAAATTTTTTATGGGCGGCAAGCACCGCTCGTGGGCGCTCAGGGTAAAACATTAAAAGTTTATGTAGTGCTAAACTTATCGCCACCCAACCTAGCCAAAATAGCGCTAAGTGGTTGCTCATAACCACAACTAATACGGCTGTGATGGTTAGTAATAGCCATCGCCAAAAGTAGTTTACGCGTGGCTCACCTTGCATATAGTGCCTACAAAAGCGAATCAATATCAGCGTGATAAATAATATAAGCCCCAGCATAATAATTCGGGTCATGGTCAGCGATAAGAAACTGAGTAAATCAAAAGCATAAATTTGATGAAGCGTAATAGCTGTTATAAATGCAAGGCTATTAAACAGCATTACTTTAAACAGTACATGACCATTTGAAGCGCGCGATCGTTGGCCAATTAACCAGGCTGCTATAAATGTGCTTAAAGGCATTATTAGCAGTAACAACGAAATAATATACTCACTCATTCAGTGCTCCTTATTTAGTGAGCAAAGTATGGCAAACTAGATAACTAAATAAAAATAGATATAATGCATGTAAACGTTCTATAAAAGAGAACAATAATGAGCCGTTTAAATTATCATCATTTATATTATTTTTGGTCGGTTGCTCGCATTGGTAACTTAACCCAAGCGGCGAAAGAGCTGCATTTGTCGCAGTCAGCGCTCTCTACGCAAATAAAACAATTAGAACACACCATTAATATTGAGTTATTTGAACGTAAAGGCCGCACACTCGCATTAACCGATATGGGAAAGCGGGTGCAAATGTACGCCAACGATATATTCACCAAAGGGGAGGAACTGTCTTCTTTTATTCATAAAGGGGTGATTTCGCAAACCCAGCATTTATCAATCGGAGTGCTCAATACGCTCTCTCGTAACTTTATCGAAGAGTTTATTAATCCCTTAATGAGCAATAACGAAGTTCGCTTTACGCTGACTGCAGGGCGTATGGATGGGCTGTTAAATGGCTTGGCAGAACACGAACTGGATTTAGTTTTAACTAATAAACCCATCGGATTTGAGCACTACGATCAGCTTTGGCAAAGTCAGTTGGTATCTCGTCAGCCATTAGCTATAGTGGGTCCAGCTGATAAAAAAATACGTGGCCAATTTCCAACAGGTTACACGGATGCACAGTGGGTGTTACCCGCTAAAACTTCTGCTATTAGAGACTCATTTAATGCTTTGTGTGCTCGTTGGCAGTATCAGCCAAAAATAAAAGCAGAGGCTGATGATATGGCTATGCTGCGATTACTTGCCCGTGATAGTGGTGCGTTATCGGTATTGCCATCAGTTGTAGTAAAGGATGAAATAGAACAAGGCCTACTAGTTGAATATCAGCGTTTACCCGATGCGTTTGAGCACTTCTATGCCATTACCGCGCAGCGCAAGTTTGTATCAGACATATTAAAGTCGCTGCTTGCCAAAACCTGCTAATTACTTTTAAAGTATGTTTTTTGCGTAAATACTTTATTTTTAAATAATAAAAAAATAATTAAAGCTTTTAATTCGTTGGCCGATACCGTATTTATATTGTACTGCAGATTAAGGATAATCATGGTTAATAAACTACAAGGCAATTATGCTAACTTAAATGCGTTGCTTGCCCAATCGGTCAATAATTCAAACCAAACCAGTATGCCCACAGGTTTGCAATCGCGTGCTCACTTAGCGCCAAGTTCGGCAACAATCACTGATGAAATGCTTAGTCAGTTTAGTGACCAACAAGTCGATGAAATACTTAATCAGCAATTATCCTCGTTACTCACGATTTCCAGCGCACCCAGTGGCTCAAATTATAAGCTCTCTAGTGAAGAGGTTGCACTACGTACGGTAATAAGCTCTCAGCAAGAGGGCTTATTAAAAAACGAACGTAGCGATCAGTTAATTGAGCGCTTAAATTCTTCGGTAAAAAATATCCAAGGTGCTTATGCCAACACTAGCGATATTTTATCAAACTTGGGGCAACTGGGATTTAATCAAAAAACATTTTTAGCATCTAGCCAACAGCGTGTTGAGCGCTCACTTAATCCTTTCATGGAAAGCTTTAATCGCGAGCGATTTGAAGACGATGATAACTATGGGTTTGAGCTTTCGGTAAAAACCAAAGAAGGTGATGTTATCAATATCGCCTTTCATTCTGCGCAAGGTTATGATGAGGAAACAGGCGAAACCACTGACGAATTTAGCATAAGTTATGAAGTAGATGGCGACTTATCTGAGACTGAACACCAAGCATTAACGCAAGTACTTTCTGGTGTTGGTGAAATGGCGGATGAATTTTTTAAGGCTAAACAAAGCGCTTACAGCCGTTACGTACCCGCAAACCAAGCTGATTTAGATTTAAGCTTTCTAAGCAATTTTGATAACAAAGAACTTTCGGGTTTTGATTTGTACTTTTCAACGTCAGAGGGAAATACTGGCGATGCTGATGGAGCGCTCCTTGGAATAGATAATGAGCTTAATTTAAGTTATACCCTTGATGAGGATTCTGAGCAGCAAATACTGGAGTTTGAATCGGTAAACGGACAAAACAATATTGATTTTTCGCTTGATATGTCAACCATTGGCGCTCAAGACAAAAGCCAAATGCAACAATACATAAAAGCGCTCGATAAAAGCTTAGAAGATAGCCAGCTCAATAGCTCTGAGAAAAGTACACGTTCGGCGTTTGGCCAAAAAAGTGATGAAGTAATGAAACAAGGGTTGGCTGTATTTAAAAGTGCGTTTAGTAGTATGTCATCAGCCGCTGAGCGCTACAGTGAAATTGAGTCGGTTGCTACAAAGCAGTTTACTAATGGACGCGAGCTTGTCGCTAATTTAGTTGACAACATGATCACCAAAGATCCACGCTACCAAGGACTAGGAAGTAGTAATAAAAATTCCTTAGGCGATGGTATTTCTAAGTTAGCTGATTTTGATGCAAAATTCTCTTTTGCAATGGATCAGGGGGATTACATAGCAACAAGCACCACAAAGCTGAGTCAAAATACAGAACACCAAAAATCAGCAGGGTTAACTGGGGTTACTCAAGATAAAACGGCGAGCACGCGTTTTAATTATGAAGAAGGTAACCGCTCTGACATCCCTCCTGATTATTATGACAAACAAGAAAATTACACTATTGGTACCGCTGTAAAAAATAACGAATTGGTTGCCCTTGATCAGGCTCATGAGGTGGATGTAGATAAAAAAGTGTATCAGTTTAATCCCGAAATATCTCAATACGAGCTAAAAAAAGAATTGAAAGAAACCACCACCAGTGAGAGTAATATTCGTCTTATTAATGATATTTGGCTCGAGAAAAATGAAGATAGTCATAGTATGGATGAAAGAAAACGACTCAGTGGTGTGGGGGCGTCGAACGAGTTTAGAACAACATCGAGTTATTCACATACGCAATTAGTAACGTTAATCGGTGATTTAGATAAATTAGAACAAAACAAAGAAGCCAAACGTGAGTACTTAGCCGTTTTATCACAAGTGGATGATTTTATGGATAAAAGCAAGTAACTTTTATTTACTTAAGCTCGATTGTGGGTATAGTAACTAAAACACTATTTAAGTATAAGATTATGTTTAAACAATTAATTTTACTTTTAATGTTGAGTTTACCACTGGCAGTGAATGCAACGCTCAAACCACACTCGGACGCTATGACTGCTAAGCGTTTATTAAGCGAGCACGATAAATTTGCTAAGCAATACCAAACATTTTCGCCCACACCGCAAGACGTTGTATTGATGCAAAAATTAGCAGGTAAAGAGGTGTTAGTGCTTTTAGGCACGTGGTGTCATGACAGTGCCCGTGAAGTCCCCCGATTAATAAAGTTACTCGATGAGTCTAAGGTTAAACTTTCGAAAATAACCTTTGTTACAGTCGGTTATGACAAACGTGATGAGGCAGGTATTGCCCTGGCGCATGACTTACAATATACCCCCACTTTTATTATTAAGCATAACGGGGTTGAAGTTAACCGCGTAGTAGAAAAACCCAGCGGCACTCTCGCCCAAGATTTAACCTTGGGCTTATAACGAGAGTCAGCTAGCCAGTATTATGTTTGAGGTTTTATTTTTACACTGGCCAATCAGCGGCGTCTAAGTCATCTAATTGTGCATCGCAGTGCTCATTTCCTTGCCACTTAGCAATGTATTCACCGTGCGGATCATATTGCTGGGTTTGTTTTTGCAAATTAAAGTGACGTCCGCCGCGCGGATCGACCCCAACTCCAGCAATATATTGCCAATTACCCCAATTCGACGCCACATCGTAATCGATTAACTGTTGCTCAAAGTAAGCCGCACCATAGCGCCAGTCTAGTTGTAGTTCGTTTACTAAACAACTAGCAACGATTTGTCTTGAGCGATTGCTAATAAAGCCTGTTGCATTTAGCTCTTTCATAATGGCATTAACTAACGGGTAAGGTGTACTGCCTTGGCACCATTTAGCAAAACGATTCGGGCTAAACGTGGTAAGTGGCGAGCTTTGTTTCTTACCTTTAAAGGTAAATAACTGATGCTTAACATTAATTGCATGCCACTTGAAATACTCACGCCAGAGCAATTCAAACTTGATCCAGTAAGTTGACTCGTTTGCTCCATACTGCGCTTCATAAGCATCTACAGCACAAAAAACTTGCTTGGCACTAATACAGCCAAAAGCCAGCCAACTACTAAATTTTGTTGAGTTATCAAAGCCATCCAGCTCATTGCGAGTGATTTTATAGCTACTCGGTAAAGCCGATGAAAAGTACTGCTGGCAGTGCTCAAGCGCAGCCTGATGCCCACCAAGTAATTGTGTATTCCCTGTTGCTGGCTTTTCTATCGGTTGTTTTGCGCAAAGTATAATAGGTGGAGGCAATCTTGCCGCTGAAAATGTATGTGTGGCTAAACTAATTTCTGCCGCTTCGATCTTTTTTCTAAAAGGTGTAAAGCCGGTTGGTAAATTAGCTAGTTCAAAGGGCAGTTGCTGTTGTTGATATAAAGTATCTTGCATCACAGATTTAAATACCACAGTCGTGCATTTTGACTTAAGAGCACTCATTTGGCGCTGTTCATATACACCTATTTGCTGGCTATATACAACTTCGTCAATGCTAAGCTCATTAATACGCTGTGTTAATACCTCAACTGGATCGCCTTCAATAATATGTAAGGTTTGGCCAAGCTCTAAAATAGACTCCTGTAGCTCATATAGGCTTTGCATTAAAAAGCGTTGTTTGTGGACACCATAGGGTTTTTGTTGATAGTTATTGCTTTTAAACCAAGCAGGGTTAATCACAAAGACCAGGTCCAACTCACATTGTTGTTGTGATAAATCATTGAGTATGGGGTTGTCGTCAATGCGCAAGTCATTTTGCAGCCAATACAGAATACGCTTTTTCATACTTATGCTCTGGTTTTTTAAAATCATTTATTTTACGAAGCAAAAGCGAGCAGGGATTAGTTTTGAGGTGTTTAATAGGGCTTTAAAAAGAGGCGATAACAATACCGCCTCTCAATTTGTTTCCGTTGTATCTTAGATAGCTAATTTTTGCTGTGCTATCCAGTCGTTAATTACATCTTTAAGTACCGCCATAGGAAGTGAACCTTGACCAATAACGGTGTCGTGAAAGCTGCGTATATCAAATTGTGCGCCTAGTTCTTTTTCGGCTTTTGCACGCAGTTCGCGTATTTTAATTTCGCCCATTTTGTATGAGAGCGCTTGGCCTGGCCATGAAATATAGCGGTCTATTTGATCTTCCACGGCGCTTTGTGGCAAGGCGGTATGATCAGCCAAATAATCAATCGCCTTTTGGCGGCTCCAACCAAAAGCATGAATACCGGTATCAACCACTAAGCGCACTGCGCGCCACATTTCGTAGCCTAAACGGCCAAAATCGCTGTACGGGCTTTGGTAAAAGCCCGCTTCTTTACCTAAACGCTCTGTATAAAGTGCCCAGCCCTCGCCAAAAGCAGAGTGGCTCAGTGTGCGTCTAAACTCAGGAACGTCTAACTCCATCGCAATGGCGTTTTGTAAATGATGCCCAGGTATGGCTTCGTGTAGGCTAAGTGCTTCTAAATTATATAAAGGCTGCAGTTTTGGAGTTGAGGCTAAAAAGTAAGTACCAGGCGAGCGGTTATCAGCAGGTGGCATATAAAACGCCCCACGACTCGCTGAGCCTTTTATAGTAAAGGTGTTACGCGGTAAATGGCCAAAGTAAGTGGGGAGTTTGCCATACATTTTTTGCGTTATAAAAGCGGTTTTTTCTAGCAAGTCTTGGGCGTCTTTTGCGTAAAATTGCTCATCGGTTGCTAAAAATTTTAAAAAGTCGCTGTAGCTGCCTTCAAAACCAACGTTATCAATAATGGCTTGCATTTGTGCTTTAATGCGCGCCACTTCTTTAAGGCCGAGTTCATGAATTTGTTTAGGTGTAGAGTTAGTGGTGGTGTAATAATTAACCGTGTACTTGTAATAATCAAGGCCCCCTTTAATACTTGCAATACCCGGCTGCGATCTACAGTGCGGCATATATTCGTTTTCAAAAAAATCGTAAAAGTGCTGATAAGCAGGCACAACTTTTGAGGCAATTAATGTTTTAGCTTTATTTTGGTAAGTTTCTTTTTGCGCTGCAGTAAATGTATTAGGAATGCGGGTAAATGGCTCATATAAGGCGCTATTCTCAGGTTGTTTAACTATATGAGCGTTAATGCTTTGGCCATAATTTTTAAACGTTTCGCAGTAATGTGTAAAACCGGTTTGAATGCCTTGTTTCATTAAATTAATGTTTTGCTGATTAAAACGAGGGTAGTCACTAAGGCTAACTAAAAATGCATCGTAATCCTCGGCAGTTAAAAAGGCCATGTTAGCTGGCGCTTCTGCAAAGTAAGTATGCCTGCCACTTAAAAAATTAACCGGAAAATACTTATCTTGATAAAGGTAGCTTTGCTGCTCTGTTTCTCGCTCATATTTAAATAAGCGGTAGTTCATTAGCTGCTCGCTATTGAGTGTTTTTGGGTCAATGCTGGCTAAGCTTTTTAGTACGCTGTTGTTATAAGCTTGGCGCTTAGCAATGGCTTGCTCACTCCAATTTGGCAATGTACCGTTTGGTTTCCAACCGTCTGGATCGGTTCTAAAAAATATTTTCTCAGCTTTGGCATTTTGCCAATGGTTATCAATAATGATTGTTAAGTCACTGTTACTGTCGGCTAAGCTTGGCAGCGAGGTGGCTGCTAAACAAATAGCTAAAATTGTTTTTTTAAACATGTTGAATTTCACTTTTTAGAGTTTTAATTGTTATTCATGCGCGTGCCTATTTTACGATAATAACAAGTTCACTCAATTAATGCGTTGGTTTTTAACAGCAGTCTAGCTTATTGTTTTACTGGTGTTTAAAATAAAACATATTGGAGTAGCGATATTTAATAACGTATTTTGCTAACCGAAAAGGCGAATAGCCAACACCCAAATATTTATTGAGCATTTCATGCTTAGCTTTGCAGGTTCGAAATCCGATTATGATGAAGAAAAATGGATTGGGATTATTTGCCACACGTGACAAAAAATGTCAGATGATGCACATGAGTTTGTATTGGCAGGTCACACTACATTGCTACCACCATTAATTGGCCTGATACACAAAGCATTAGAATAACTATTTAACTTTAGGTATTAAAATAAAAAGGATTTTGAAAATGTTGTGCCCTCGTACGAATACACCATTGGAGTCTATATTAGTTGGCGGTATCACTGTTTATACATCGTCGTTAGGAGGCGTTTTTTTCGATAACAGCCAAATTTTTAAATTTAGCTCGCCAGAGTTAAAACATGGTCAGGTTTTACTTAAGTATTTAAGTAATTATGCCGAAGGTGAGGGTGAAGTCGCAATGCGAGTAAATTGCCCTAAATGCCCAAGCATAGTGATGATGCGTAGGTATTTTTCACCGCTAAAAGCAGTTGAAATAGATGAGTGCCCAAGCTGTGCGGGAATATGGCTTGATAGTGGCGAATTAAGCAAAATACATGAAAACCATTTAACACCCAAAGAACGAAAACTGCTAGCCCAAGAAATGGCCACCAATCATGGGTTTATAACTATTAAAACGCCAAAATCGAAATATTATCCTAAAGCGCCTAAAAACCTTCAAGGCACCACAGTTGAACGGCTGGTGCAATTGGCATTACTTAATTTTGAATCATAAAAAACGGCGTACTATAAAGTACACCGTTTTATTAAACTGACTTAATCAAAATCGTTATGACTTATTGCGGTTTTCTTTACTAAACGCGCGAATTTTACGTTTTTGCGACAGGGTTACTTTATTAGTACGCCCTGCAAATGGGTTATCGCCTTCTCTAAATTCAATTTTGATTGGCGTACCCATAATTTTAAGTGCTTTACGGTAGTAGTTCATTAAGTAGCGTTTGTAGCTATCAGGTAGGTCATGTACTTGGTTACCATGAATAACAATACGTGGCGGGTTGTAGCCCCCAGCATGCGCATACTTAAGCTTAACACGACGTCCACGAACAAGTGGCGGCTGGTGGTCGGCCTGTGCCATGTCCATAATACGACGCAGCATAGCAGTGCTAATTCGCTTAGTTGCCGACTCATACGCTTCGTCAACTGATTCAAATAAATGGCCAACACCGGTACCATGCAGAGCAGAGATAAAGTGTAGGCGGGCAAAATCAATAAAGCCTAAACGACGATCAAGCTCAGTCTTAATACGGTCTTTAACGTAGTTATCTAGGCCATCCCACTTGTTCACGGCAATAACCAATGAGCGTCCTGAGTTAAGGGCAAAACCTAACAGGCTTAAGTCTTGATCAGAGATACCATCGCGGGCATCAACCACTAGTAACACGACGTTACAATCTTCGATTGCTTGTAGCGTTTTAATGACTGAGAATTTCTCAACCACGTCACTTACTTTTTTACGTTTACGCACACCAGCGGTATCGATAAGAATATATTCTTTGTCGTTACGGGTCATCGGAATGTAAATTGAGTCGCGGGTTGTACCTGGCATATCGTATACAATAACCCGGTCTTCACCTAGTATACGGTTAGTAAGGGTTGACTTACCTACATTTGGACGACCAATAATTGCCAGCTTTACCGGCTTGTCGGCAAACGCTTGGTGATCGGTGTCATCTTCTTCACCTTCTTGATATAAGTCGATAAGTTCTTCATCGTCATCGGCTACATCTTCATCAAGAGCGGCAAGTTCAGCAATAACAGGCTGAAGAGTTTGCTCAAGCAGTAAAGTAATACCACGGCCATGTGCGGCAGCGATATGATGAACTTCACCAAGTGAAAGTTGATAAAATTCAGCACAGTTTGAGTCAGCATCAATGCCGTCTGTTTTATTGGCAACAACAAAACATTTTTTCTCTTGCTTACGTAAGTGGTTAGCAATAGCTTGATCAGCCACTGTCATACCCACGCGAGCATCAACTAAAAATAAAACAATATCCGCTTCTTCAATGGCTAGTAATGACTGATCAGCCATTTCGGTTTCGATACCTTCTTCTGAGCCATCAATACCGCCCGTATCTACCACGATAAATTCAAAGCCATCGTAATTTGCTTGGCCATATTTTCTATCACGCGTTAAGCCAGGAAAGTCGGCAACGAGTGCATCACGAGTACGTGTTAAACGGTTAAATAATGTGGATTTGCCCACATTGGGTCGCCCTACAAGAGCGATCACGGGAAGCATAAACTACCTCTTTAAAAAACAACAAAAGGCTTCGCAGTGCGAAGCCTTACAAAAAATAATTAACTATTAGTGCCTTACACTAATAGTAGACAGTTAGTTCGGTATTTTTACCGCGCTAACTTCACCATCGCGGGTGTATAAAATCAATTTATCGTCAGCGACAACGGGCTCAACAAAAAAACCTGAGCTGTCAAAGTCTTCACGAGATACTAGCTCGCCAGTTTCTTTATTTAACCAATGCAAATTGCCTTCTTGGTCACCTAACGCTAAATAATTACCGGCAACCGCTGGACCTGTTAAGTACCAGCCACGTAGAGCGGGTTGGCTCCAACGTTCAATGCCTGAATCTTTATCAAGTGCATAAACAACGCCGTTACTATCAACAACGTAAATTGTTTGCAAATCCATGCTAATTTCACGGTAGCTGCTGTATTCACGTTTCCATACAACATTACCTGAACGAATATCTACTGCTGATAAGTTACCATTGTATGCAATAGCGTAAGCAAATGGACCGCTAATGATCGGCTGCGTATCTACATCAACTAAACGTTCAAACTCTGATGCGCCTTTTGGCACTGCAATTTCTGCACTCCATGCCGAGTAGCCACTCTCAGAAATTAAAACACTTAACTTACCAGTTTCTAAGCCTAGTAACACACCACCGTTAGCCACAGTAGGTGAGCTTTGACCGCGTAAAGTTAGCGGTGGCACTTCTTGCTCAAAGCTCCAGCGTTCTTCACCAGTATCTGGGTGAAGCGCAAGTAACTTACCTGAGGCTAAATTGACAAAGATTAAGCCATCGCCTGCAGCGGGTTTAGAGAGTGATTCGCCAGGTACTTTTTTACGCCAAACTTCTTTACCAGTCTCACGGTCAAGTGCAATTACATAACCATGTTCAGAGCCTAAATAGATTTTACCATAAGCTTGTAATATTCCGCCTGATAATTTTGCACTATCGTTATCGCTCCAAGGCCAAAACGATAAATCTTGGCGAACGTCGGTTTCCCATTGGGTATCGCCATTGGCAAGTGATAAGGCTTCTACTTGGCCTTCACGGCTAGCAACATACACTGTCTCTTTATAAACAGCAGGTGATAGGCGTGAAAAGTAATGCTCTACACCGTCCCCAATAGATTCTTGCCATACCACATCAGTTTCAAACTGATTGGCTATTTCTGGAAGCACCAGTTCTTCTTCGTCATCACTTGAAGAACACCCCATTAGGGTTGCCATACATAGGGCAAGCGTTGCTGTTGTTATTTTTCTCATGCCTAAAACCTTATGCCGCTGGGCTAGTTACTGCTAGGTCATCTAACTTAATTTGTAAAAGAGGATTACTCGTTAATCCGCCGGCATCAACAGCAGCTTGGTAGGCTACGCGTGCTTGTTCTTTATTGCCTTGCTGAGTGTAAATGTCACCTTTTAATTCAGCCACATTTGCGTTAAATGCTTCAGGAAGAGGAGCATTTAACGTACTTAATGCATCATCGTATTGCTGCTGAGCAATTTGCACACGCGCTAAACGTGTTGTTGCAATGGCTTTAAGCTCTGCGTTATCAACGTTAGTTACGATCCAGCTTAACTTTTCATTTGCTACATCTAAGTTTTGGGCATCTACTGCTTCTTTTGCAGCAACAAATGCCGCTAGAGTTGCGTACTGAGTGTCTTTGTTTTCAGTGATAAATGCATCAGCAGATGCTAATACGCTGTCGCTTTCAACAAGCTTAGTGTATGCATCAGATGCTTGCTCTGCAGTCGTTATTTGATTTTGGTTGTATGCTTTCCAGCCATATAAACCACCTAAACCAACAATAACGCCTAACGCTAGTGAAAGGCCGTTTTCACGAAAAAAGCGTTTAATTGCTTCTGCTTGTTGTTCTTCTGTTGAATAAATTTCCATGCTTACCTCTGTTAAAGCGCTTCACTACTTACGCTTTATATAATTTAGCTATTAATTAGTTCTGCAAGTAACGTTTTAGCTTGTTCTAGTTCTAGTGTGACTTGTTCCTTACGCTCACGTAAGTATTTAATAGTCACAACGCCTTGCTCTAATTCATCTTCACCGATAATAATTGCGACGAGCGCATCGCTTTTATCAGCACGTTTGAGTTGTTTTTTAAAGTTACCAGCGCCAGCGTGCACCATAACCCGTAATCCAGGTACATCACGACGTAAGGTAGATGCAATTATAGGCGCTTGAATACTGGCTTTGTCGCCCATAGCTGCTAAATATACATCAGCACTACGGCGTATGTCACCTACACATTCAAGTGCTTGAAGTAGTAAAACCAAGCGCTCTAAACCCATCGCGAAACCTACCGCAGGGGTTGATTTACCGCCTAATTGCTCTACTAAGCCATCATAACGACCACCAGCACATACAGTACCTTGTGCACCTAAGCTGTCGGTTACCCATTCAAATACAGTGCGGTTGTAATAATCTAAGCCACGTACCAGCTTTTCATTAACCGTGTATTTGACGCCTGCGGCATCTAATCGTTCACATAAATTTTCAAAATGTTCTTTTGATTCAGCATCTAAATGTTCAGATAGCTTTGGTGCATCGACTAAGATTGCCTGAATGTCTGGATTTTTAGTATCCAAAACGCGCAGTGGGTTAGAGTACATACGACGTTTTGAATCTTCATCTAGTACATCGGTATGTTGTTCTAAAAAGGCGATTAAGGCATCGCGGTACTGTGCGCGAGCTTCGTTTGAACCTAATGAATTAAGTTCTAAACGCACATGGTCAGTAATGCCAAATGCTTCCCAAAGTTGCGCCGTGAGTAAAATAACTTCGGCGTCAATATCGGCGCTGGCAATACCAAAAGTCTCTAAACCAAACTGATGAAATTGACGGTAACGACCTTTTTGTGGGCGTTCATGGCGAAACATAGGGCCCATGTACCAAAGGCGTTGTTCTTGATTGTATAACAGGCCATTTTCGTTACCTGCACGTACACACACTGCAGTCCCTTCCGGGCGCAAGGTTAAATTGTCGCCGTTACGATCGGCAAAGGTGTACATTTCTTTTTCTACTATATCGGTTACTTCACCAATAGAGCGTTTAAATAGGTCGGTTGATTCTACAATTGGAAAACGAATTTCTTGATAACCAAACGATGATACGGTCTCGCGTAAAATGTGTTCTACTTTCTGCCAAACTTGCGTATCGCCTGGCAGGCAATCGTTCATACCGCGAACTGCCTGAATTTGTTTTGCCACTGATAAATCCTAAATCTGTTTATGTGCAACCCTGGGCTGCAACCACGTAAAACTAAAAAATCGACCCTGCATTATAACCTTAACTATAAGGTAATTGCGAGCGTAGCGGAGCGTACGTAATTTATACTACGTTGTGAATACCGCGACTAAAAAAGGTCATTTAAATACATAGTGTTGTAACAACACATCACTCTACGATTTTTATGTCGATTGGAGTTTGTTGTTGCTTCTGTTCAATGAAATCGCGTACATAGCCTTCAAGTTGATCAACAATATTATTGTTATCAATACGGGCTTTTTGGCGTTCGCCATTAATGTATAAACCTGAGCGACGGTTTGCGCCGGCAAGGCCAATATCACTCACTAATGCTTCGCCTGGTCCATTAACCACACAGCCAATGACTGACACTGAAACTGGCTCAATAATATCTTCTAAACGCTCTTCAAGTTGATTCATGGTGCTTACTACATCAAACTCTTGGCGTGAACAGCTAGGGCAAGCAATAAAATTAATACCGCGAGAGCGAATACGCAATGATTTTAATATATCAAAGCCTACTTTTATTTCTTGAACTGGATCTGCTGCTAGTGATACACGCAGCGTGTCACCAATACCTTCAGCTAATAACATGCCTAAACCAACAGCCGATTTAACTGAACCAGAGCGCATGCCGCCTGCTTCAGTAATGCCTAAATGCAGTGGCTGATCGATCTCTTTTGCAAGTAGACGATACGCGCCAACTGCTAAAAATACGTCTGACGCTTTCACCGAAATTTTAAATTGGTCAAAGTCTAAGCGACGTAATATATCTACATGGCGCATTGCCGATTCAAGTAGAGCTTCAGGTGTTGGCTCGCCGTATTTTTCTTGTAGGTCGCGCTCAAGTGAGCCGCCATTTACGCCAATACGAATTGGAATGTTATGCTCTCGAGCTGAGTCGACAACCGCTCTAATACGCTCTTCACTGCCAATGTTTCCTGGATTAATACGTAAACAATCAACGCCATACTTTGCTACTTTTAATGCAATACGGTAGTCAAAGTGAATATCAGCAACCAGCGGTATCGATACCTGCTCTTTAATGCTTTTAAATGCTTCAGCTGCATCCATAGTTGGTACAGATACACGCACTATGTCAGCACCGGCATCTTGAATCGCTTGAATTTGAGCTACAGTGGCATCAATGTCCATGGTGTCTGTGTTGGTCATTGACTGCACGGCAATTGGTGCACCATCACCAATTGGAACATTACCCACATTAATGCGGGTGGATTTTCTGCGTTTTATAGGAGATTCTGAAAACATAGCGACTACTCTGCTAAGGGTAATTTAAATTTAGCTAAACGGTTTTTAGGAAAAGCCGAAATATCAACTGGCTCACCATTTAGGGTAATACGAACAACATCGTGCTTGCCTAATACTACTGAAAAAGGTGCTACACCGGTTAGGGTCATTTCGTAGCCTGCTTTTTTTACACCAAATGCAATTTTCTCATCGTTGGCATCGTGGATTTCAACCCAGCTTTCGTCATTAAACATCATAATAATGGTGCTTAAATCACTGTTTGTTAGTTCACTTTGGCTTTGTGCATCGTTAAGGGGCGCAGCCTGAATTGTTTGTTGTTCATTGATTACGGCTGGGTTTGCTTGTGGTGCAGGCTCAATATTATTTGATTGTGCTTCATCGACAGCTTCATTGGCCTCATCAGCGAGTCGTTTTGTATTTTCTTGTTGCACAGTGATGAATGAGTTACTCGCTTTTATAGTATTAGTTTGTTCATCAATAGGCGTTGCATTTTGCCACCACCATACGGCTGATGAGCCAATAACAATGGCTAAAATTAAGTAACTTACCGTCATTAGTCGACTGTCATGCGCTTCTTTTTCTGTACGCCTTGAAAAGCTTTGCATATCTACAGGCTTATCTGAAGCACTAAAGGCAGGCAACATCGCTAAAATAGCGCTGCTATCTATGTTTAGTGTGCGGCAATAATTTTTTATGTAGCCTTTAACAAATGTTTTTGCGCCTAGTAAATGATATTCATCGTTTTCAATATGCTGAACTTGTAATTCAGTTAACTTTAATAACGAGGCAATATTAGCAAGGCTAATGTTTGCATTTTCTCTATGTGTTTTTAGTATTTGACCTACAGAGGGTTCATCGCTCTGCGGTTGTGTATTATCTTCATTCATAATGTGTATCAGTTTGGATCCACTAGTAAAAGTTTAAGTTTTGGCTTAACAACCAGAGTAAGACTTCGTTTTTATTTTTTAGTATTCGTTAATTCTTGTTGCTAAGGCGCACTATAAAAAGGCACTACATTTAATATTTTAAAAACTATACCGTGTTTTGATAAAGTTTATGTGTTTTTAAGTCCTTTAATACACCTTATTTGTAGCAGTTTAGCATTGTATCACACTGAAATGCTAAATTGCTTTCCCCTAAAACAAGCATTTGCACATCACCCTTTGTGCTTTATTTTAGTTTACAGTTAAAAGGAGTGTAATTATCTAGCGTATTTTTTTGATTTGCTCATCTGACGCTTTGTTATTTGAAGCCGGTACTGGGCTTTTTTTACGAATAATTTTTATTTTCGGCTCAGCAATAATTTGGTTGTTATTACTACTTTCTTGTAATTCATCTAGCTGGGCTTGGCGATATTTTTCACGTAGTACTTCAAATTCTGTTCGTCTTAACTGATTATCGCGAATGGCGTTAGCTTGCATACTACTTGGGTAGGTTTGTAGTAAGGTTGTCGCAATTTTTTCTGCTTCTTCAATTTTCCCCATTCGTTGTTTAACCAAATAGCCAAGCAACAAAGCGCGAGAAGAAACTTGCGCGGTATCGTCATAACGTTTTATTAAGTTACTGGCTTTGTACAAGTCGCTTTTTGCATAATATAGAGCCGCTAAACTTATTAATGTAGATGCGCGTTGTGAGCTATGGTTTAGTGCTTGTTGAAAATAGCTCTCGGCATTTGTGAAATCGTTAAATTCAATAGCGCACAGGGCCAAATTTTCATAGCTTTGCGCTACACGAATATAACTGGGTATTTCAATCGCTTTTAAAAACTGATCGGTGGCGCGATCATACTCATTAATACTGCACAAAAACGTGCCGTAGTTGTTTAAGGTGTTAGGGTCGTTTGGCTTGATAGCCAGTGCTTTTTGATAGGCTTTG
Source organism: Pseudoalteromonas sp. S1609 (assembly GCF_005887255.1). GTDB lineage: Bacteria > Pseudomonadota > Gammaproteobacteria > Enterobacterales > Alteromonadaceae > Pseudoalteromonas. The sequence goes on from NZ_PNDJ01000013.1 coordinate 98,049, forward strand.
TCGGCTAATCCGTTCTCGCCAACTTGTTGGTAATAGTATGCTAAAGAGTAGTGTACTTCGGGTAAGTTTGGGGCGTACTCGCTGGCACGTTCTAAGTTATATTTCGCTTGAGAGTTATTGCCTGTATTTAAATACTGTAATGCCAATGCTATGCGCGTGCGAGCTGCACCATCGTTATTAATTTTATTCTCGAGGACCGGTTTATCGCTGCCGTTGTAACTATTCTCGGTAACACAACCGCTTAAAAACAGTGTTGATAGTGCTAACGTAAGTAAAGATCGCATTACTTTGTCTCTTTATTTATATCCATAACCTCTATCTTACCTCAAAGCCTTTGTGTTGCATCATTTATTTAAAAATAAACGATATATCACAAAGGCTCTTGATTACTCAAAAAATTAGGCTTGATGAATATTCACTGCAATTGCATTGTCATCACGCATTTTCTTTTTCGCCATACGCTTCGTACGGTCTACAACATCGCCAGCTAACTGGCCGCAGGCAGCGTCAATGTCATCTCCTCGGGTACGACGAACAATACAGGTAATACCCGCAGCTTGTAATACTTTAGAGAAACGATCAATTCGACTGTTGCTTGAACGAGTATATTCATTACCTGGGAATGGGTTAAATGGAATAAGGTTAACCTTCGATGGTGTTCCTTTTAACGTTTTAACCAGTTCATGAGCCTGATCGGTACTATCGTTCACGCCGTTAAGCATTACATACTCAATAGTTACATCTTTGTTGGCTTTTGAACCGTCAATGTAACGACGACACGCAGCTAAAAACTCTTCAATTGGGTATTTTTTATTGATCGGTACTAAAATATCACGCAGGGCGTTATCTGGCGCATGCAATGAAATTGCCAGTGCTACGTCTATTTTTTCTTTCAATAAATCAAGGGCAGGTACCACACCTGAGGTGCTTAATGTAACGCGGCGTTTAGATAAACCAAAGCCCCAGTCGTCCATCATTAATTCCATCGCCGGTACCACGTTTTTAACGTTAAGTAACGGCTCGCCCATACCCATCATCACTACGTTAGTGACAGGACGTTTTTCGCTGTTGCCATCTAGGCCAATATCTTTGGCTACTCGCCATACTTGGCCGATAATTTCAGACACTTTTAAGTTACGGTTAAAGCCTTGTTGAGCCGTTGAGCAAAAAGTACATTCTAGTGCACAGCCCACTTGAGAAGATACACACAAGGTGGCACGATCTTTTTCTGGGATCCAAACTGCTTCAACTTCTTGACCGCCCTCTAACACGAGTGCGTATTTAATGGTACCGTCGCTGGCTTGTTGGCGAACTGATATTTCTGGTGCAACAATTTCGCATTCATTTTTAAGCTTTTCTTTTAGCTTTTTGTTTACGTTACTCATTTCGTCGAAATTATCTACGCCAAAATGATAAATCCATTTCATCACCTGATCGCCACGGAATGGCTTTTCACCGAATGATACAAATAGCTCTCGCATTGCATCTCGGTTTAAATCTAATAAGTTAATCTTTTTTTGCTCGGTCATGTAACAACCTCAATCGGTGGCGGTGATGGTAAAAATTTACAAGGACGAATTGTACACAATTCATCCACTATAATCATTAAGTAAAACATCATAAATAAACGGCTAATACTTTACGTAATGACTAAAAAAGGGCTCGAAAGCCCTTTTCATACTTTGCATCACAGGGTTAGCTGTGAACTCTAATTAACGAGTACGTGGGCAAAGCTCTTCGTCAGCGAAGAAGTACGCGATTTCGCGAGCAGCAGATTCAACAGCGTCAGAACCGTGAACCGCATTTTCGTCGATGCTATCAGCGTAGTCTGCACGTAAAGTACCAGCTAGTGCTTCAGCAGGGTTAGTAGCACCCATGATTTCACGGTTTTTAAGAACAGCGTTTTCGCCTTCAAGAACGGTAACCATTACTGGGCCAGAAGTCATGAAAGATACTAAAGCGCCAAAGAAAGGACGTTCGCTGTGTTCAGCGTAGAAACCTTCAGCTTTCTCTTGTGAAAGGTGAACCATTTTAGCTGCAACGATTTTAAGACCCGCAGTTTCGAAACGGTTGTAGATTGCGCCGATGTGGTTTTTAGCAACTGCATCAGGTTTTACGATTGAAAAAGTACGCTCTAAAGCCATCTTTGTGCTCCAATAATTTAAATAAAAGGTTGAATATTAACGGGCGCGAATTATACGCGTTTTAGTTAAAAAAACCTAATTTATTCTACTTTTCCAACTTTTTAAATTTGCTAGCTTGTATTTATGAACTAAAAACAATGTTTTTACATTTATTATATGTTCATAAACTTGAACTATACTTTTTTATCTAAATGGTGTGACTTTTGTTAAATATACACTTTTATATGGATCCAAATGCAGGTCGAGTACATGCAAAAATTAAGGTAAATATATGTTTTTTAACCAATCTTTAAAAAATCAAATTGCTGATTTACAAAGTAAGCTTTCTGTAGGAGAGCAGGTTAAGCAAAGTTTAGATAGTGAGATGTTGGTATTGGAGCTTGATAAGCAAGGTGCAATATTAAGACAAAATAAAAACTTTGAACGGGAATTTAATTACTCAAATAGCCAAATACTCAATAAAAAGATTTTAGATTTTATTCCAGAAAACGCTAGAAATAACGCTGATTTTCATGCCTTTAAAAAAGCGTTAAGTAAAGCCGAACATTTTGCTGGCGCTATTCAAGTATCCCACCAAAACGGACAACGAGATTGGTTACGCTGTATTTTACACCCGATAAAAAATGAGCAAGGTCAGCTTGAGTATTTAACCCTGCATTGCACTGTGCTTACACAAATAATTGAAAGCTCGAGAGAAAACGAAGATTTAATCAAAGCATTGCATCGTTCAACAGCGGTTATTGAGTTCGATACTCAGGGTATGGTTCTGCGTGTTAATGACAACTTCTTAAAAAGTATGAGTTATTCAAAGCAAGAAGTTTTAGGTAAGCACCATGGTATGTTCTGTAATGAGCAAGAAGCGAGTAGTAAAGAGTATCAAGTCTTCTGGCAGCGCCTGCGAAATGGCGAGTTCATTGCCGGCAGATTTAAACGTATTGATAAGCATGGTAATGAAGTGTGGTTAGAAGCGTCGTATAATCCGATTTTTAATGAAGCAAATGAGCTTTATAAAGTAGTTAAATTTGCTACTGTGATCACAGACCAAGTAGAAAAAGAACAGGCCACAGAACAAGCGGCGAATATTGCGCATGGCACTTCAATTGAAACTGATAATAACGCGGATAAGGGCGCAGAAGTGGTACAAAAAACCGCACAGGTTATGAACGAGCTGTCGGTGCAAATGGAGCAAACAGCTCAAGAAATTTCAGCGTTAGATAAACAATCGCAACTGATAGCGAGCATAGTGCAAAGCATTAGCAGTATTGCTGACCAAACCAACTTACTAGCACTTAATGCAGCTATTGAGGCTGCAAGAGCTGGTGAGCAGGGGCGCGGTTTCGCTGTAGTCGCTGATGAAGTCCGTTTGCTTGCCTCAAGAACCAGTAAAGCTACCGAAGAAATTGTGGATGTTGTACAGCAAAATCAAAACTTAACTCAAGCCACTGTTGCTGTTATAGAGCAAGGTAGAAATAAAGCGCAACAAGGACTCGAACTCTCCAAAGAATCTGGTGTTGTAATGAGTGACATTAAAAAAGGCGCGCAACAAGTTGTTGATGCCGTTAGCCAATTTTCTAATCAATTAAGTAGTAAAAAATAACTTAAATTTGCTGCTCTTCATTTTTAACACAGAAGAGAAATTTTGATGATCTTGATCAAAGTTTCTCTTTTGACCACTCATTATACTTGCGCGCTTTATTTCCCTTAACTATTCATGCAACCGGCTTGAACTCGGTTCGATGTATGGAGCGCACATGTCAGCAGTTACTTCTTCAACCCCGTTTATTCCTGAACTACTTTGCCCAGCAGGTAGCTTAAAAAACATGCGTTATGCCTTTGCCTATGGGGCAGACGCTGTTTATGCCGGCCAACCTCGTTACAGTTTAAGGGTTCGCAATAATGAATTTGATTTAGATACTTTACAAATAGGTATTAACGAAGCTCATGCGCTAAATAAAAAGTTTTATGTAGTGTCTAATATTGCCCCACACAATGCGAAAGTAAAATCGTATTTACGTGATATAGAGCCAGTAATTGCTATGAAGCCGGATGCATTGATCATGTCCGATCCTGGCTTAATTATGTTAGTGCGTGAAAAATGGCCTGATATGCCCATTCACCTTTCAGTACAAGCTAATGCAGTAAACTATGCCAGTGTATTGTTTTGGGTAAAACAGGGTATTGAGCGGGTAATTTTATCTCGCGAGTTATCGCTTGAAGAAATAAGTGAAATTCGCTCTTTATGCCCAGAAACAGAGCTAGAAGTATTTGTTCATGGTGCTCTGTGTATGGCCTATTCAGGGCGCTGTTTACTCTCAGGCTATATTAATAAACGCGATCCTAACCAAGGCACATGCACTAATGCGTGTCGTTGGGAATACGATGTTAAACCTGGCACTGAGAACGAAACCGGTGAAATGGTACATAAAATCGATCCTAAAACGGTTATACCTACGTTAGGTGAAGGCGCGCCAAGTAACAATGTATTTATGCTTGAAGAGCAAGGCCGCCCAGGCGAATACATGCCCGCATTTGAAGACGAGCATGGTACTTATATCATGAACTCAAAAGACTTACGCGCCGTGCAATACGTAGAGCAGCTAACAAAAATGGGGGTGCATAGCTTAAAAATAGAAGGGCGTACTAAGTCATTTTATTATGTTGCGCGTACCGCTCAGGTGTATCGTAAAGCGATTGACGATGCCGTCGCAGGTAAACCATTCGATGCTGATTTATTCAAAACTCTTGAGAACCTAGCGCACCGTGGTTACACCGAAGGATTTTTAAAGCGCCACGCCCACCAAGATTATCAAAATTACGAATACGGCCATTCAGTTTCTACCAAGCAGCAATTTGTAGGTGAGGTACTAGGGCGTAATGCTAATGGTTTGGTTGAAATAGATGTAAAAAATAAGTTTTGTGTTGGCCATTCATTAGAGCTAATGACGCCGAAAGGCAATATTAGTTTTACCCTAGAAAGTATGGAAAATAAAAAAGGCGAAAGCATCACCGATGCCAAAGGTTCAGGCCACATTGTAAAAATTCCACTGCCTGACACTATCGATTTAGAGCACGCGATACTTATGCGAAATTTGGATGAAAACCAAGATACCCGCAATCCTTTCAAACAAGCTGTTTCATAATAGAGAGTTTAATCATGGCTTTACTCATAAACAGCAAGTGCATTAACTGTGACATGTGCGATCCAGAGTGCCCAAATGGAGCAATTTATATGGGCGCTAAAATTTACCAAATAGACCCTGAAAAATGCACCGAATGTGTAGGCCACTACGACAAGCCTACTTGCGTCAGTGTATGCCCCATTGACTGCATAAAGCCCGATCCTAATCATCGGGAAAGTATAGATGAACTGGCTGAAAAGTATGTGAGATTAATGGGTTAGTTGCTTTAAAAAGATTACTATCTGTTTTTATTAGAAAGCCAAGTGTATTGCGACTAATTAGTTGTTGCTAATTGTTGCCATAGTTTCCAGTATGTCAATAATTAAAGAAAGACTTGGAGTGCACTTGAGCGGAACTAAAAATATAAAGAACTTTTTTGGTATCCTAATTTATTTTCAGCTAATCATCGGAGCCTAAATAATTTAATAGCAAAAGAGTAAAAGTCTCAAATTTACAATGTTATAAAGTATTATAAGTTTATTGAATGTAAGAGATTGCTTTATGAATACGTTATACATTACTGGGGCTGGTGTGAGTGCTGCTAGTGGTATTCCTACTTTTCGTGGTGAAGATGGTTTTTGGACCATTGGCAGTAAAAATTATACACCCATGCAAATGGCAACCCGTGCCATGTATAAAAATAATCCGCGAGAGTTTTTAGCCTGGTATTATCATCGCTTTGCTACCTATCGTCATCATGGTCCTAATGAGGTGCATAGTTGGCTAAGCGACAAAAACCTAATTACCCAAAATATTGATGGGCTAGATGGTAAGGCGGGTAATAAAAATTTTATTGCTATTCATGGACGGCTTGATCAAATGACGCTGTTTCATCATCAAGGTGATGACGTTACACCACAAACAACTCCTTGGGATAATGTTGATGAGAGCAACTTACATCGCTCTTTACTGGAGCTATTCAATATTGAAAATAACCAGCCTAAGCTTAATCATTCTCTAAAGCCCTTTGTGCTGTTATTTGATGAATATTACACCGAGCTATACCGTATTACTGAGGCGCAGCAGCGAATGATGAATGCCGATAAAATGGTATTTATGGGTACCTCTTTTAGTGTAAACATTACCCAAATGGCACTAGAGATTGCACGTAATTATGCTATTCCAATTGAAATTGTTGACCCTGAACCTACTCATGTACTGCACTCAAATGTAAGTTATAAGAAAATGACTGCATTGGAGTACATACAGCAACAAGGTTAAATAGGTTATATATTGCTGCTGGTATACATAATTTGTTATGCGTTATTAATAATCAGTACAGCTTACATTATGTTATTGTTGGCATTTAATTCACGCTGGTACTCGTTATTTTAGGTACTTAAATACATTATAGTAAGTCGGTAGCAATGTTAAGTATTTCTCTTGGGCCTTTGGTTATTTCCATTTCTCAGTTAATTATTTTTTTAGGGTTAGGCATTTTTTGGGGGCTTACCTATTTATTGACGCGCCAACATCCATTACAAAAAGCAATTTTAGATACGGTTTTTAAAGCAATTGTGGTGGGCTTTTTAGTCTCGCGTTTAGCGTTTGTGTTTACTATGTGGGATGCTTATCAAGGTAATTGGTGGCCGCTTTTTAATATTAGCGACGGTGGCTTTATTGGTTATTATGGCTGGCTAAGCGGTATAGTTGTTTTAGCGTTTTATGCGCGTGGTAAAAAAGCGGTAATGAAAAACTACGCTATTGCTGGGTTTGTAGGTTTTTGTTCAATGATTATTCCTAACTTTGCACTGTCTATTTATCAATCGGGTGTGCAATTACCGCAATCGGTTGTGCATAATATGCAAGGGCAGCAAGTTAACTTACAAAACTTTAAAGGTAAGCCGGTGGTTATTAATTTTTGGGCGTCGTGGTGTCCGCCGTGTCGAAAAGAAATGCCAGTGCTACAAGCTGCTCAAAAAAATAACTCAAATATTACGGTGGCGTTTGTCAATCAAGGTGAAGACTTACACACGGTAAAAGCGTTCCTTAATGAACAGCAACTCGACCTTAATCATGTGTTTTTTGACCAAAGCAGTAATGTGAGTCGCGAATCCGGTGCTGCAGACTTACCAACCACCTTGTTTTATAATAGCCAAGGAGAGTTAGTTACCAGCCATATAGGTGAGCTTTCTCATGCGAGTTTAGGCTATTATATTCAGGCGATTAGCGCTAAAAAATAACGGCGTATTGCTGTTTAATCGCGTCATTCCTTTTTATGCCATTTTATAAGCAGCTAAATAGCCATTTTGCGGCTTAACTACCTACTTTTATTAGAGTAGGTTACTTATTGAGACAGCATTCATCTATTCGTCAGTTTGCATTAACAAGCTATTAAGCTTGGTTATGTAAAATACAGCTACTTTTTTCGTACCATCTTTCCTTGGTACGCTCACCTTTAAGTATTAACTGTATTTTAAATGGAACTGTTAAAACTATGACCGCTCATCGGATAACTCAAACCTCTGCTCACTCACTTCCACGTTTTGTTAAATCAACGCTCTGTATCTCTATTTTATCTGTGTTTAATCACGCATATGCGGATGAAGCTGAAGATAAAGCATTAAAAAGTAAAGATATGGAAGTAATAGAGGTGCGTGGTATTCGTTCCAGTATGGCGGCTAATTTAGATATAAAACGTTTGTCTAGCTCTGTGGTTGATGCGATTACAGCTGAAGACATTGGTAAGTTTCCTGATAAGAACGTCGCCGACTCATTACAACGTGTACCCGGAGTGGTTATTGACCGTGACGGAGGCGAGGGCTCATCAGTTAGTATTAGGGGGTTATCATCTGAACTCACCTTTTCTCAGTTAAATGGTAATTTTATTGCGTCATCACCAGGAGAGCCATCTCGTTCGTTTGATTATGCATTACTCCCCTCAGCCATGATTGAAAGTGTGGAAGTGTATAAATCGCCAGAGGCACGTTTAGATGAAGGTGGAGTGGGCGGCACGGTATTAATGCATAGTCGTAAACCGCTAAGTATGGATGCAAACTCAGGGGTGATTAATATTGAAAGCACTTATGCCGATGTAACTGAAGAATCAGAGCCCCAAGTAACCGCACTTTATTCTTGGAAGAACGATGCTGATACTTTTGGTGTGTTGTTTGGTTATACCTCACAAACACGCACTAACCGCTCTCTTTCGGGTGGCACCGATGCAAATGTGTGGCGCTTTGCTGGTGATAACCCGGTTGATGTTAATGGCGCACCGATTGAAAATAATAATCAGTGGGGTTCAGTAAGCGATTCTCAAGGCAATAATTATGACAATGTCTGGTTTCCTCAAGTGGTTCGAGGTTCAATTGTAAACGAATTACGTGAGCGAGAAGGGATACAATTTAGCACGCAGTGGCGCCCAACTAGCCGAGTAGAAATTGGTTTTAACTATTTTGGATTTTCACTTGATAAAAATAGAACTGAATCGGTGATTGATATACCTGAGTGGTCTTTAAATCCTGACTTTTTAACCGATGTAAGTTTGGATGAGTCGGGCACGATAGTTAATGGAATGCAATTTGATGCAGCTGCAAGTGGCATAGAAAATGATATGCAATTGCCGTGGATGCGAGGCAGCTATGTGCGTGAAGAGTCAACCTCTGACACTTTTGATCTCAACTTAACCTACGAAGGTGATTACTTCAAAGCCCGTTTTGTGGCGGGTAATACACGTTCTGAAGGTGGCCCGAAAGAGAGTTGGGAAGCAGCTTATAAAAGTTCTAACGCGGGTGAAAATGAAAACCGCATAGAAAATGCCGCTAAAACAGCGGGTTGGAAAATTAATGAGAACGATATTAGTTTAAATATAGATCCAAATACGTTAGCTAACTTACTCAATGGTGTGGGTGGTGGGCGCGATCCGGGTTCGTCAAATTCAAGTTTTGTGCGTAGTGAACTTGAAGAAGATTACTACCAAGCTGATTTTGATATTTATACCGATTGGGGCATTTTAAGAACAATTAAAACTGGGGTTAAGTATCGAGAAGCTTCGCTTCACCGCGAAACCGGTAATACCTTCTTTTTAGATCCTAATTTTGATATTGCCGCAGCAGAAGCCAGTGAGGGTGGGATCACACGCTTTGATAGTTACCAGTGGAATAACGGTATGCCACTAGCACAAGATGTGTTTATCAACGAAGGTAATATTGCGGGTGGTTTTAATATAAATCAAATGCCCGGCATTGATTGGGATAAATACCGCGATATTGTGACCAGTAATTATGTGCCGTATACGCGTAAAGAGGATAATTTCATTTATGATATTGAAGAGCAAATAGCGGCATTTTATTTACAAGGTGATTTTGAATTTGATAGCGTGCGCGGTAATTTAGGGGTACGTGTTGTTCGCACGAAAACCATGACATCATCAACCGATCTGTACACATATTTGCTGGATCATACTGACGATGAAAGCGGGGAGGTGGTAACCGGAGACGATAGATTTGTTGAAGATTATCAACTCAATACTCAAGAGAATACCGATACCCAAATTTTACCTAGCTTTAATATTGCATGGGATGCAAGCGAAGATATTGTTGTGCGCGGCGCGATTGCAAAAGTAATGTCTCGCCCTGATTATGCCGATTTAGGTGCGCAACAACGCATTACGTTTGTCTCAGATGAGTGGGCCGACGACAGAGCTGAATTTAATGAAATTCCGGGTTTTAGTGGCAGTGGCGGTAATAAAAACTTAAAACCGTTTGAGTCGGTGCAAGCTGATTTATCTATTGAATATTATTACAGCGAAGGCTCTGCTGTTGGTTTAGCACTGTTTCATAAAACGGTTGATAATTTTGTTGTTCCCTTAGTTATTGATGTACAGCAAGATTTTGCTGGTAAAGAGGGCATAGTTGATTCGGGAAATATTACTGTATCGCCATATAGCACCGTGGGCAATGGTACTGATGCTGTATCTAAAGGGGCTGAAGTATTTATACAGCATGCCTTTGATAGTGGTTTTGGTTTTTACGCAAACTACACTTTTAATAAAACCAATAAGGCAGATGTAGAAGTAGATGGTAAAGAGTTTGGTAAATCGCCGTTAATTGGCAGTGCTAACTACCAGTACAATACTTCGATATATTATGAGGGTGATGCCTTTAATATTCGTGCTTCTTATAACAAACGCGGTGAAACCGTGTTGGGTTTAAATAGTGGTTTAAACGTGTATCAAGACCCATACGAGCAAGTTGATGTAAATGCATCAATTACTTTATTAGAAGACTTGAGCCTAACAGCTGCTGTGATTAATTTAACGAAATCTGAGTCGATAAAGCGCCTAGGTAACGATACAGAGTCTCGGTTATTAAACTCAAGCTATTCGGGCAGACGTTATTATGCGGGCATAAACTATCGTTTTTAATACTAGATTAGGGTAAACATACCGTCTTAATTGCGGTTTTAGCTTTTTCTTGTAGGTTATTACTTTATAATGAGCATTATAAAAATTATTTAATTAATATTAACAGGATTGAAATGAGTGATTTAACGGCAATAGCTAACTTATCTATTTTATTAGTTGAGCCTTCTGAAGTGCAGCAAAAGCTAATAAAAAAATCACTGGCTCAGTGTGGGGTGACACAAATTGAAACGGCCACCACTCAAGAAAATGCGCTGGCTGCTTTATCAAGCTACTCCCCCGATTTAGTGATCAGTAGTATGTATTTTAGTGACGGTACTGCAGACTCTTTATTACAGGCTATACGCAGTAACAGCAACACTGAGCAACAGGCGTTTATGCTAGTGTCGAGCGAGCGTAATAAGCGCCATTTAGAGCAACTTAGGCAATCGGGCGTATTAGCTATTCTACCTAAACCGTTTAATGCCGACGAAATTACCCGTGCGCTTAAAGCGACTCTGGATATTATTAGCGAGCAAGAGGTGGAGCTAGAGCACTTTGATGTCACTTTACTTCGCGTATTGGTGGTTGATGACAGTCGTTTTGCGCGAAAACATATAATACGTGTATTAGCGGGAATGGGTATTCCTGAACCTGTAGAGGCAGAAGACGGTAAACAAGCGATTGAAATGCTTAATAATCAATCTTTTGATTTAATTGTTACAGATTACAATATGCCAGAAATGGATGGTAAAGAATTAACTGAAACCGTTCGAAAGTCGAATACGTACTCACATATTCCAGTTCTGATGGTGAGCTCAGAGGCCAACGATACTCATTTGGCTAATATTGCTCAAGCCGGTGTGGATGCCATTTGTGACAAACCATTTGAACCTGCAACTGTACGCGATCTACTTTTTAAAATTATGAGCTAACTCGCAGCTGTAAAAGCACTTTTTAACTAAAGTGCTTTTAAGTCGCTTTGCAGTAACGCGATGAAAAATTGAGCAGCTTGGCGCCGGGCAAGGGCTTACTTAAATAAAATCCCTGAGCAATATCGCAGTTTAGCTCGTTAAGTAAATCTAGCTGTTCTTTGGTTTCTACCCCCTCCGCAACAACCTTTATTTCTAGGCTGTGTGACATAGCTATGGCTGCTTTTACCAAATTACAGTCTGCTTTATTATCTGTTATCCCAGTGATAAAGCTTCGGTCAATTTTTAGCACATCAAAGGGGTACTCTCTTAAGTAACTTAATGATGAATACCCTGTGCCAAAGTCGTCCATTGACAGTTTTATGCCCAGTTCATCAATTTGTAATAAGGCGTCACGAATTGAGGTTTGACTATTCATCAGTACTCCTTCAGTAATTTCCAGCTCTAAGCATGCATTGCTAATACTGTTTTTATGCAGAGTACGCTTAATTATATTTACTAATTCTGGGTCTCTAAATTGCCGCGGTGATAAATTAATCGCCATGGTATAGTTTTGCTTATTAATTGATTGCCATTCATTTAAAAAGCGTAGGGCTTGTTGCAGTACAAATACACCAATAGGCGCAATCAAGCCTGTTTGCTCTGCAATGGGAATAAACTCATCAGGGGTAATTTCCCCTAACACAATATTATGCCAACGTAGCAAAGCTTCAGCGCCAACGATGGTGTTTGTTTTTACATCTATTTGCGGTTGGTAATAAAGCTCAAATTCGTTTCGCTCCAGTGCTCCATGCATTTGCTCTTCTATTTCAAAGCGCCGGCGCATTGCAACATTCATTTGCGGGGTGAAAAAAGAGGAGGTATTGCGGCCCATCGCTTTTGCTTGGTACATAGCGGTGTCGGCATTACGTAACAATACCGAAGAACATGTGCCATCTTTAGGGGAAATAGCAATACCAATACTTAATGTTAATATTAAGTCTCTGCCTGCCAATTTAAAGGGCTTTCTAAATGCTTGAAGCAATCGCTCAGCAATCGCTAAAGCGTCGTTTTCATCGTTTAAACTAGATATTAAAACAATAAATTCATCGCCGCCTAATCGACCAACAGTGTCATTTTGTTTCAGCGTTTGCTGTAATCTATGTGCGGCTTCGATTAATAATTTATCTCCGATTTCGTGACCCAAAGAGTCATTTACCTTTTTAAAATCATCAAGGTCCAAGAAAAATACCGCGGCTTTTTCATGATTCTTTTGTACTTCTATTAATATTTGTGACAAACGATCTAAAGATAAAAAGCGATTAGGCAAATCGGTTAAGCTATCAAAGTGAGCCTGATGGCGGATCAATTCTGCTGAGCGGTGTGGTTCGCTAATATCACGGATAATCACCATGATTTGATTTTTTCTGGGCAGTAAGCGCAACCTTGCCTCATAATAAATTACGCCTTCAGGCATGCTTAATTCGTATTCAAAGCTAACAATATTGTCTTGTGCAATTGTTTTTTCAATATGAATCTGAAACTTTTTCGCTACCTTTTTGGGCAGTACATCAATCATTTTTTTACCAATAAACTGCTGGGGTGGAATATAAAGATCGTTGTTATTGCCTGCGTGATAGTCTGTAATAGTGCCATCTTGTTCTAGTACAAAAAATAAGTCGGGAATGGCTTCAAAGATAGTCTTTAACATATTGGCATTAAATGTGGCCTCTGCTTGTGCCTGGTGGACTTCTGAAAGGTCAATATCAATACAATACATTTGTTTGGTATTATATTGATTAGTAAACATAACATGGCTTGAAAATACAGCCACATCATTACCCTTTTTATGTTTGAGGGTTAGTTCTGAGGCAGGAATTTCAATATCATGCTTAATCCAATTACTATGCGCTTCAATAACAGGCTCTCGCATTGGTGTGGGTATAATTAAATCTTCAAGCTTTTTGCCAATGGCTTCTTGGTGTGAATACCCATAAAGCAATTCACTGCCTTTATTCCAATAAATTACACGTCGTTGCTCATCATAACCTTGTACTGATACAGAATCGACTGCATCGAATAGTTGGTGCAACGGATCATTAGTAACATATTGATGGGCAGACATATTATTAGCTTTATGGGGAGCCATTAAATGGGTTCCAGTTATTGAATTACTTTACTTATATAATAGACATAAAGTTGAGATTTAGCATGGTAAGGGAGGTTTCAATGCGTGACTTTTCATCGATTTAGTTGACAGCGATTCTAAAAAAGCAAAATTAAGCACTTTTAGAGAAAAGGCCAATAAGTATTGGCCTTTTGGATTAACTTGTTAGTTGGTGGGCATTAAATAGATTTCGCGTACGCTATTACGCTGATTAGCTTCAATAGCAAATAATACCGCATCGGCCACATCTTGTGGGTCGAGCTTATCGGGTTTTGCTTCATCAAAAAAAGGCGTATTTACCATGCCTGGGGCAATAGTGGTACAGCGACCATGCCATGGTTTCATTTCCTCTGCGAGGTTTTGACCAAAGCCATGAGCAAACCATTTAGTGGCACCATATATAGAGCCATCAATGGGTCTTCTTCCAGCTGCAGAGCTTGTTAAAATAAAATGCCCCTGGTTTTCACGTAAATGAGGCAAAGTGAGTTTTGCGGTCCACAACAACGCTTTAATGTTAAGGTCAACCATGGCTGACCACTCTTGAGGATCGCCGTTTTCTGTGCCAGCTGATGAAACACCCATGCCTGCGTTAGCAAATGCCGCGTCTAATCGGCCAAATTTTTCAACGCCTTTACTCACCACATTTTCAAGTTCATTAAATTCAGTGGCATCGGCTGAAACGCTAAATGCGTTTTCATGGCCTAACTCGTCAACTAGTTTATTAAGTTTATCTTCACTGCGCGCAGTTAATATCACTTTGTGGCCATTATTAACTAATGTTTTAGCGGTCGCCTCGCCAATGCCGCTTGATGCGCCGGTAATTAAAATGACTTTATGTGTTGTCATGGTTTGTCTCCTTATATGGAATACTGCCAAGCTTGAGTACAAAGACCCATTCTAATAAGTGTTTTAGGACTAATTAAATGATAATGATACTGATACTGTTTTAGCGTGCTCCCAAGAGTAATTGATACCCTGACAAAGAGAGTTATATGTATGTAAATAGTCAGGATAATTATAAGGTTAAAAACTTAACCTCAATTGAATTTAGAGAGATTAGCGTTAAGAGCTTGAACGTATTATCAAGCCCTTAAAGTAGCAAAGCAATTAAGCTTCTAGTTGGAATGGGTATACTGATCCTAAACTAAGTAACTGGGTTAACTCATCAAGGGCTTGATAGCTTTCGGTTAGTAAAGCTGGGTCTGCAAAGTCGTTAGCGCCGAGTTTATCGCGGTAATGGCGAGTAGCCCAGTCACATAATTGAGTATATTTTTCGTCATTTAAAATAACATCAGGGTTTACTGCCGCTAATTCATGGCTATTAAGCGCCACGCGTAAACGTAAACAAGCGGGCCCACCACCATTTTGCATACTTTGGCGCAAATCAAAAAACTGCACTTGGTTTATGGGGTTATCGGCAATAATAAGCTCTTCAATGTAGGCTTTTACAGCAGGATTACGCTGACACTCTTGTGGGGCAACGAGCAGCATTGCATCGTCATTCATGCTAACCAGTTGGCTATTAAATAAATAACTACTAACAGCATCTTGAATACTCACTTTGCTAGTTGGCACTTCAATAATATACAGCTGTTTGTTACCTACGTAGGCTTCGCGGATATCGTCTAGTGCTTGCGTTTGATTTAAAAACGCCTGCTGGTGGCAAAGTAAAACATTGGCGTTACCTACAGCAATTACATCATTATGGAACACCCCTTGGTCAATCACATCAGGGTTTTGTTGCAATAATATTTGACTGGTATCTTTTATATTATGCAATCGACAAATAGCCTCAGACGCCTCCAATGTTTGCCTTGCTGGGAATTTAGCTGGCTTAACAAGTTGACTGTTAAAGGCACTTGCACCAAATACAAATAACTCTAAACCTGTTTCACCGTGACTGTCGCATAAACGAGTATGGTTTGCTGCACCTTCATCACCAAAAAAACCTTGCTCAGGTAAGTGTGTATGATGTGCAAAGTATTGTTCGTTACTAAACATTGCTTTAAGCAAACGTGTTGTAGTATTTGGCTCTAATGAACGATGAAATTTATTATTAAGATTTGCCGCAGTAAAGTGTACTTTGCCATCGTTGGTATCAGGGGAGGGAGATACTGTAGCAGCATTAGCTGTCCACATGGCAGAGGCTGAGTAACAGGCGCGTAACAAAATAGGGTCGGCTTTAAAAGCTTTATTAATGACTTGCGCATCGTTGCCAGTAAATCCTAAACGGCGTAATACATTTAAATCAGGGCGAGCATGAGGAGCAAACACCCCTTGGGTTAAGCCTTTATCATGCATGGCTTTCATTTTAGCCAGGCCCTGCAATACAGCTTCTTGCGGATTTGAAAAACTCGCCGCGTTATTTAACGAAGCAACATTACCATACGACAAACCTGCGTAGTTGTGAGTAGGGCCGACTAAGCCGTCAAAATTAACTTCTAAAGCATGCATATACGTTCCACTAGCCAATTAAATAGTCTTTTACAATACAACGCTATGGGGTAGCTTGCAAAGTCTGTTTAAAAATAGTTCAACGAGAGTACATTCGTTCTTTTTCACTGGTGGTATGCGTATTTGTAGGCTCATTTACTTGCCACACTGTGATATCTAAGCGCCATAAAAAATAAAGAGTGTTGTATAAATTAGACATAAGTTTTTCCTTGGTGTTGCTAACGTCATTAAGGGAGTAGGAAGAAGTATGCCAACTGTTAATTGAATATTTTATGAATAATAATCAATAAGTTAATTTTTTATAACTAAACTATAAAAAGCGTAAGCACCACATTGGATAAATTTACGCTAGGTTTGCACTAACTTGGGACTGTCTTTAGCATCGACACTTTCATCTTCAGTCTGGGTGCTTAAGTCGCTAACGATTAAATCGAGTAACTGCATTAATTGCTGTGCTTGGTTAGTGTCGATACTGTCAAATTTACAGAAAATTGTTTTTGGAATATCAGCAGCTTTAAGTTTTAAAGATTGGCCGGTGTGAGTCAATTGCACCAAACGCTTACGCTTATCGTGTTCGTCCTTTATAACGTTAAGCAATGACTTGCTGGTCATCTTTTTTAATATTTGAGTAAGCGCGCCACCATCAATTGCGGTTTTATCTATTAACTCAGCGATGGTTACTTCATCTTGTTCCCACAGCGCCATCATAACAACATACTGAGGATAGGTAAGGTTAAGCTCTGCTAGAGGCTCCCGATAGGCACGGGCTATGCTGTTAGACGCCATATATAAACGATGGCATAACTGATTTTTTAATTTTAACTGTTCAAACGACATCGCATTACCCTTCATTTCAAGATAGCTTATTTTAATTTGCATGCAAAGTAATTGCAATCAGAATTTAATTGCCTTATTATTTTGCGTGCAAAGTAATTAATTTGAAAATTTTAAATCTTAGGAGTTCACTATGAATGTATTACAAAATGTAGCTTATACAGCAAAAGCAACGGCAACAGGCGGACGTGAAGGCGTTGCTAAATCAGATGACGGTCGTTTAGATGTTAACTTATCAACGCCTAAAGGGTTAGGTGGTGACGATGGGCAGGGCACTAATCCAGAGCAATTATTTGCAGCAGGTTATGCAGCGTGTTTTATTGGCGCACTTAAATTTGTAGCCGGTAGCGAAAAAGTTGCTTTACCAAGCGATACTTACATTAACTCAGAGGTATCTATTGGTGCCATTGATGGCGGTTTTGGCATTGCGGTAAAACTGGCCGTGTCATTAGGTGGTATGGATAAAACAGCCGCCCAAGAGCTGGTAAATAAAGCGCATCAAGTATGTCCATATTCAAATGCAACACGCGGCAATATTGAGGTAGAACTTTCAGTTATTTAATCTATCCCTTTATATGGTTTATAAAAACACGTCATGAGTGATCATCGCGTGTTTTTTTATTTGCTACTATACCTCTAAAACTCAACATGAATTAAAAAAATAGATAATTCCACTTTACAACAGTGGGTGCTGTACTCGATTCACTTAAAATTGAATTTAGTAAAATAACGACGTTACCAGCGGTGCTAAAACACATCTACACTTATTGTAATTTGGCTCAAGGCATAGAAGTTTAATAACTGTAGTGAAAGTGTTGCAGGAAAAGGCTGCTATTGAATGCGACTCAATGCTTAACATTCTGCTAATACCCAAATGACTGAAAATTTAACCCTGAAAGGTCAACAGACCCTAGTCATGAAGTTTACCATTGCTATCATGAGTGGATAAGCGGTGTTATGGCTCGCTCAGGAATAGCTTGTTGACCCATACACAAAAACCCATAAAGTAACAAGAAAGTCGGCCGATAGATTAGTTGTTATCGGAGAGTTTGCTGATTTTTTGCCACATTGGCAATCAATACCTCTTTAGATAGCTATCTTAATTGATAAATCTGTAAAAGTGATACGGTAACATTTTATATTATATAGCTGATGCAACTGGCCGACTGGTTGGAACAGTATTCTCATGATTAGTGTATAAACTATATGGATTAAAGCCTTGCCTGTGGATAGGTGTTTGCTTGTTGTTGTGCTAATAACCCAGCGGCGAATTGAGCAAAGTTAAATGGTAGTTGGTTATGAGGTTACGTTATTCAGGCTAATTTAAAACATTTAATAAAATGTTATTTAAATTGGTCTAAACTAAAAAATAAATAAGTAAAGCAAGGTAGTTATAAATGCGGGAAATAGCGTTAGCAAAAAAGTTATTGTGGATAAGCGTCGGAAGTATACTTTTAACGGTGGTACTATTTTCAGGCATACTGTGGTCTAAACTCTCATCGAGTAATGCGAATACTTCTGCTGAGGCCGAAACTTTAATTGTAAATGAGGTGGATGGTCGATTAACAGCAAATGCAGCCGCCTATGGTGAGAAAATCGCTGCCTTTATTAATGAAGCTTACCGAATACCCTTTTCGCTTGGTAGCATTTTAGAAGATGCCGACAAAGCCTCAATAGAACGTGACTCAGTTGTTTCTTTAAATCGCTCGTTATTAGAAAGTAACGATGTTATTTCTTCTATATATTCTCAGTTTGAACAAAACGGCTTTGATGGTAAAGATAGCGAATTTACTCAAGGCTATGATCACTCTGTTGCCGGTGCTGGAACATTAGAAATTTATTTCACTAAAAACAGTAATGGCTTGGTTGAACAACAGGTCGTTGAAGACGCGGCAGAAAAATACGCGGATAAAATAAATGAATTTGGTTTACGTGAGGCAGAGTGGTACTTGTGTGCTAAAGACAAGTTAAAACCATGCATTATGGAACCCTACTTATATGAGATAACACCGGGTTACTCAGAAATGATGACTTCACTTGTTGTACCCGTTATTAAATCAGGCAAGTTTGTTGGTGTAACTGGGGCTGATATTACCTTACCTGTATTTCAAAAGTTAACAGAAGAGCTTTCAAATGCGCTTTACAATGGCAAAGCAAAAGTAACGTTACTTAGCCATTTGGGCTTAATTGTTGGTACCAGTCATTATAAAGAAAAATTAGGCCGTCCACTGAAAGAAGCTGTTAGCGCTAAAAGTTATGAAAGTTACAAAGCACTAAAAGGCACTAAAGGAATTAACAAGCAAGCCGCAGAAATAATGGTGTCTTACCCAATTGAAATTAAGCTTGCTGATGTGAAATGGATGCTGCTAATTGAAGTACCCGCGGAACTTGCTTTTGAGGGGCCAATTCAATTAACTGCAGGCATGTCTGAGGCAGCAAAAGAGCTGGGTGTGATTATTTTGATCACCGGTACTGTGATTGCGGTATTGGCATTTATAGTAATGAAGCTCGTTGTAGGTAGTGTTGTAGCGCCACTGCAGCAAATTCAGGAACGCGTTGACAACTTAGCAAGCTCTGAAGGCGATTTAACTCAAACTCTGCATGTAGATACTCACGCTGAATTGATTGCACTAGCTGGAGGGTTTAATAAGTTTTTATCAAAACTTCGTGAATTGATCAGTGAGCTAAAAGCGGTCTCAGATCAAACCAAACACCAAGGTGAGGTTACTTCGAACATTGCGGTAGAAACCAAGCACAATGTGCAAGCACAGTTTAAAGAAATTGAAAGTGTAGTTACTGCAATGAACGAAATGAGCGCGACAGCACTTGAAGTGGCAAAAGCTTCAGAGCAATCGGCGCAACAAGCAGATGAAATTAATACCCTAGTGGTAAGTAGCGAATCGAGCTTATCATCAGCTATGACGCAAGTTAAAACCATGTCAGAGGAAATTAAAGAAGCTAATCAGGCGGTAGAGAAAGTAGCATCGCGTAGTAATGATATTACCCAAATACTTGATGTGATCCGAACTATCTCTGAACAAACTAACTTACTAGCGCTAAACGCAGCTATTGAGGCTGCGCGAGCAGGGGAGCACGGACGTGGTTTTGCCGTTGTTGCTGATGAGGTTAGAGCTTTAGCATCTAAAACGCGTTCATCAACCGATGACATTAGTAGTTTAATCGACAGCTTACTTTCAGAAGTGGGTAATGCATCAACTGTTATTGAAAAAGGTGTAGTACGCGCTGAAACTGCAGTAGATGAAACCTCAACGGCTTTTGATGCACTGCACAGTGTGGTTGTGAAAGTAGATGAAATAACCAATCAAATTACCCATATTGCAACGGCTGCAGAAGAACAAAGCCTAGTCACCGAAGAAATAAATCGCAACTTGACAATAATTTCTGATGCCGCCTCACAGCTTTCAGATTTATCTGCTCAGGCAGGCGACAGCAGTGAAGAGCTGAATAAACTGGTTGCGCAGCAAGACTCTGAACTTAATAAATTAAAAACCTAGACGTCGAACTTTGTTTTTAAATTAAAAAGGCAGCTAATTTAGATTAGCTGCCTTTTTATTTTCGGCTAAAGACTTTTCATGAGTGAAAACATGTTTTCGATCATTGGTTTGGCTAAATGCTCTACGTTTGGTCGATTAAAATAATTACGTAAGCCAGTAAATTGTATTTGGAAAAAACGAGCATAATCTATAGCGGCAATATTCCCGCTTAGCTCTTTATCAGCTATAGCGAGTGTAAATAGTTCAGTAAGGTAATGTTCAAAGTCTATCATTAGCTCTACACTGATTTGGTAAAGATAACTGTCTTTCTCAATGAACTCATTGTTAGCTTTTACTAACATGCAGATAGCACTAGGAGTATTACTTTTTGAGGAGATAACAACATACTCTACAAAATCTTGAAGTGCGTCAAGAATACTGCTGCATGATACTAAACGCTCATTTATTAAGCTTTGCATTTGCTTGGCATAGTTTTTTATCGCTTCACAATATAAACCTTCCTTAGAGCCAAATGCCGCATAAATGCTGCCAGGACGCATGTTAATTGCATCTTGTAAATCGCGGGTAGATGTAGCATGAAAGCCCTTCTCCCAGAATAATTGACTAGCGGCACGAACAACTTGCTCGCGTTCAAATTTAACTTTATTGGCCATAATAGTTTCTATTAAATTGAGCGACTGTTCAATTTTAACTTGAGCAGTCGCTCAAAATCAAATAGTATGTGTTTCGAAGTTAGTTAATTACATTAATTTATTGGAGCAGAACATGGCAGAATTTACGTTATATACTCAAGACAACGCACCTGAAGAATCAAAATCGCTTATGGCTGATTCAGTAGCAGCATTTGGTATGGTGCCAAACCTTCATGCAGTAATGGCAGAAGCACCTACGCTTCTTAAAGGCTACCAAGTACTGCACGACTTATTTCAAAAAACATCGTTTAACGCAGAAGAGCTAACAGTGGTATGGCAGTCAATTAATGTTGAGCACGAATGCCATTACTGTGTACCAGCACACAGCGCAATTGCCGCTTCAATGAAAGTTGATCAAGGTATTGTTGATGCATTGGTTAATGAAACGTCACTTGCAGATGCAAAACTTGAAGTACTTCGTGAAACAACGCTTGCAATGACACGCAATCGCGGCGTAATTAGCAATGAGCAAATTGAGAAATTTTTTGCAGTAGGTTACGGTAAACAGCAACTGCTAGAAATAATTGTTGGTTTATCGCAAAAAGTAATGAGCAATTACACTAATCACCTAGCTGATACACCCGTTGACGAACCATTTAAAAAATTCGCAAAATAATAGCGGTTTTATAAATAACAAAGGCAGCCTAGGCTGCCTTTTGAGTTTTAAGACCAAAGTTACTTAAATTTAACGGTTTTTGTACTGCGAGTATAAATACGCTGTTCCGGTTTAGTCCATTCTCCTTTTTTTAAATAAGAGGTAGAAACAACAAACTGTTGATCTTTAAATTCACTGGTTGATTTAACTTTAGTGATCCCTTCTTTGCTACCAGTAACATCTTCGTAAGCCACAAATTGCGTTGGGCTCAGCACTTTCATGACGCCTTTAGTATAAAAACCAGCTGTTGTGAAGTAATAGAAAACCAGTGACTGTTTTTTACGATCATAGAAAATCATTGACTCCCCTCCATACTCACCCTCATTAATCGAGTGTGAAGTACGAATGGCTTTACCATTAAGTGCGCGCTGCCAATTACTGACATCTTGAATGCTTGGCTGACCTGTTTCGGTATTGAAATCCGCTTGCCATGTGCCTAAGTAAGGCGTAAATATCGCAAGTTCTGGCGCTAGTAAGTCTGCTTCATTATTTGCTTGAATACTAAATATAGATAGTGATAACAGCAGCATCGCGGCCTTTAAATATGTCATAATTTAACCTAAGTGTTTTTTAATTATTTTCATTATAGGCGATTATTTTTGATAAAAAGTACCTTAATTATATTTTCGAGTATGTTTATAGCTGCAATATGGCTTGCTTATTTAAATCATAAAATTGAGATGTTCATACCGATCTATATTTCATTACTCAGTGGTATTACTTTTTTATATTATGCCTGGGATAAACGAAAAGCAGTGCAGTCGAATCGTAAACAAGTAAGTCGTATACCTGAGCGACATTTACATCTCTGTGCTCTATTAGGAGGGTGGCCAGGCGCACTTATCGCGCAGCAAGCTTTACGGCATAAGTCAAAAAAGCGCGTATTTATAGTGGTATTGTGGTTGTGTATAACGGTGAATTTAAGCTTGGGCGGTTATATTTGGTATGTTTATTATTAATGTTAAAATGCCTTTATTTAAAAAGGCATTTTACTGCATTAAACAGTCTATTGCGCAGATTGACTTGATTGTTTTTCATCGAGCTCTATGGTTAAGATAGTTTTTTTATCAACCGTTATCCATTTTCTATAAGTAATATAACCTGCCTTACTTACTTCAATATCATATTTACCTGCATCTAGTTCAATAGCATCTTGATACACAGGCACTATATTCATTATACGAACTCTAGAGTCGGCTGGGTTAGTGATAACCGTAAGTGATATTGGTGCATTTTCTTCGCTCATTTGAGGAGTTGGCTCAATAACAACATCTTCAGTTTTGTTTGTTTTAGATGTTGCTGAACAGCCAGTGAGTATGAGTGCTGCAGCTAGCAAGCTTAAATTTTTCATAGGTACTCCATAAATTATAAAAAGTCTAAATATGTAAAATCTTGGCGGAGTGTATGATGATATGAATTCACTCGTCGTCCTTGACTTTGTTGTCTGTATTTTGATTTTAGTCTAATAGCTATGCAATCGTTATTCAATCACTGCTGTGTTATTTTTGAACAATAAATAAACGCATTTTTAGAGCATTTTGTCTAACGACTGAGTAATCGCTTCACTTTTTTCAACTAAACGTTCAGCGGCTTTATACATTCTTTTTTTCATTAAATCGTTTGCTGTACTGATGTAACGTCTCGACAATTCTTTTCTCAACGAAATTAAAAGTGAGAAGTCATCCGGTAATGCTGTTGATTCAGATTTAATAAATTCTTCGAATTCCATTAAAGCTTTATGATCTTCTATTGTTTCTAACTGAGCAGAGAATCGTTGAAACTTAGGACCATAAAACACCACGGCATCGGCACGAGGAAAGTCTGCCTGTTCGCCTAAATTAATCTTTTGCTGATACGCAGTTAATGCATTAATAGCAGATTCTCGCTGCATTAAATTTGCTAGTAACTCATCCGCTTTTTTGTTGTTTGTAAAAACGATTTTACCCACGTTTAAGAGAACTTTTTGGGTGATCACATCGTCACTTTCTATCGCGGTATTTAACGCAACTGTAAAATTATCAAAGTGAAGATCTGTAGGCTGATAACGGTAAGTTTTATCAACTTCTTTTAAGTCAAAAATCAAGTGGGCAATACTATTTGGCTGCTCCTCGTTATAACGCGACTGTTCGAGTAATAAATCGATTCTGGCTGTAATATCAAAAATAATTGATTGGCGTTCCCTAAGCACACTTTCTAATTGCATTGATAGTTTTTCTGAGTCAGGGTAATAATTTAATGCATCAGAGTAAACGGCTATAATTTTATCGAAATCTTTAAATTTACGACCAGCGATATTATTAAACTGATTAGCTTCATCGTTAAAGCTCTCTAATATGCTTTGCTGGTTTGATCTTAGTAACCCTTGTTTAAGCACTTCATATTGTGGCGGGATTTGTTCAAGTTTGTTTAAAATTGTTGGCCCCTGCCAAGACATCCACGCTTCTACTTGTTGATTAATTGCTTTGGCATTATCGAGTTGTGCCTGTAATTGTTTAGTATTATCTGAGTTTGAGTAATAGTTTTGCGTAATCAAAGCAATAATGGCTATACTCGCTGCTGTAGCAAAAATAGCAGGGTTTAAGTTTGTTGTAAGACTTTTTAAAATGGGCTCTAATGATTCAAGCCTTTGATTCGCATTTAAAACTAATGCTTTATTTAAATTGTTCCACAAAAGAATAGGGCAGTTACTTGGTTTTTTCACTGTTGTGTTTTTAGGAACTTTATCTGCAGCAATACGGTTAAATGGGTGTTTACTGCTGAGAAGTTCATAAGCAATGCATGCAAAAGAAAATACATCGTCTTTTACTGATGCTTCACTCCCCTTTAATTGTTCAGGACTTGCATATGTTGGGGTGTAGCCGCCAATTGTTGCCAGTTCACTGTCATTTTTTACAGCGTATTGATCGTCTAAGCTTTTGTGTTTGGCAATACCAAAGTCAAGTACCTTAAGGTTACCGTTAGAATCAAAAATAATATTTGAAGGCTTGAGGTCGTTATGAATGACGCCACGCGAGTGGGCATATACAAGAGCGTCAGTTAATTGCTTTAAAATAATTTTTGCTTTTTTAAACGCTAAGCCAGAGGGTTTGTTTCGTTTAATAATTTGTTCTAGTGTTTCCCCTTCAATTAACTCCATAGTGACATAATATAGATCGCCGTCAGAGTCTGCTGAGTACACTTTGACAATACTTGGGTGGGAAAGCTGTTGCGTTTTTGCTGTTTCATCTTTTAGTAGTGAGATAGCTTCTTCAGAGCTTGAGAATTCTTCTTGAAGTACTTTAATTGCTACCGATGCTTCTGAGCGATTACCGTTTTCTAAAAAAGTATCGCGCGCCCGATAGATATAACACATCCCGCCTTGGCCAATCAGCTCTTCAATTAAATAGCGGCCAGATATTTTTTTGCCAAGTAGATTTTGCTTGCGAATGTTTGACGTTTTTTTTGCGTTTGAGTCTAGGGAAGCAATCTGAGTTTTATCGTTGTGATCATTAGTACTGCTCATAAAAAATCCTTTTATTGTGTTAAGTTAAATAATTACAAAGGTAAATATTCTCTGCTTATCTATCAATTTTCCCTCTGATATGAGCATGTATTTTACAAAAATATACAATTATAGCAATGCCTGAATGACATATTATTGTTGGTAAATTTCCCTTACTGTAAATTGAAAAAGTCGGTTTAAAGCTAGAAGGAGTCTCTAAGAAGGCTATTTTCGGTCTAGTTATAAAGCATTACGGTAAAATATTTCATCGCTGTATAATTTGTTTATCAAACGTCTTGTTTTAGAGACAAAATCAATAGCGCAATATTTTCTTGTGTTAATTTCAATGTTGACAATAGTTTCGCTTCTACTTTATCCTGTTCACAATAATGATATAAGGGACTGACTTATCAAATGGAACTGATACTAAACATCACTAGTTATCACAGACTTTCACCTGAAATAGAAGCCACTAAAACTGTAACAGATTCATTAACTTTTGGTCGCTCTGAAGCGTGCGATTGGCACTTACCTGATCCCGAAAAAATAATCTCAAGTAAACACGGCATAATAGAAAAAGAAGGTGACTCTTTTTACGTATACGATAATTCAACCAATGGATTATTTATTAATTTTGCTGTAGCGCCGCTCGGTCAAGGCAACAAACAACGTTTGTCAGACAGTGACGTGTTAACCATTGGCGATTTTCAAGTCAGTGTGGTGCTAACATCAGCTCAACAAGCCGATGTGAGTAATTCTGCTCCAAGTCATTTTCAATCAGTAGATGCTTTCGCTGCGCAAAATTCTCGACCGGCTGAGCAGTCTATACCTTCATTCGATGACTCGATTATGAATGAGTCGATGCCTGAGATATCAGTGACTGCGCAGCAACAAACTGATAATCATATTCCGGAAGACTGGGATGAATTAACGCGCCTTATGAATACCGATGATTTTGACATTGGCAATAATGTTAGCAATTCATCAGCACCTGTTGATACCCCTGCGCCTATTCAAGAACCCCCCCGTTCAAGTAGCCACGCTAATGAGCATAAGCCTGAGATACAGTCTGCACCAGTAAAAAACGTGGTTCAAAGTGACAAGGCGTTATCAGATGCGTTTTTAAAAGGGTTGGGGATTAAAGATGAACTTAAAAATTCGTTAGATAATGAAAAGCTGTGGTTTGAAATGGGCCAAGGGCTTAATTTATTGCTCACTGAGCTTATGGAATCTTTACGTCAACGCGCTATTGTAAAAAACAAATTAAGATTGAATCATACGATGTTTCAGGCTGAGCAAAACAATCCATTAAAATTTTCTGCCAACATTGATGACGTTATTCAGAACTTGTTCATAAAAAATAGTGCAAGCTTTCTGTCTTCGAATGAATCTATTAAAGAAAGCTTTATAGACACACGTAAGCATGAGCATGCATTACTCGCTGGTGCAGATGGCGTGTTAAAAGGGATGTTGTCGCAGGTTTCTCCCATGCAAATTAATCAACAGGCAAACGATAATTCTAACGTGTTAAAAATTATCCCTGGTCAAATAGAGTCTAAATGCTGGAAATTATATCAAAGTTTATATGATGATATTTCTCAGGAAGTGAACACTAAAGGCGCCATGGCAATGTCAGATGATTTCTTAAAGGCATACAACGATCGAATCAAAGAAACGCACTAGAAAGGAAAGTAAATAATGTACAAAGTTAAGCTCTACTTATTGAGTTTTAGTTTACTATTTTTGGTAATGGGATGTTCTACGATGAATAAAATCGTACCCCCTTCTACCGATCTGATCATTAATGTATCTAAAAATGTTAATCCAGATACATCAGAACGTCCTTCTCCAGTGGTAATGAAAATTTTTGAGCTCAGCTCAAGAACTATTTTTGACACGCAGGACTTTTTTAGCTTGTACGACACACCAGAAAAGATCCTCGGACCTGACTTATTAAAAAAAGATGAATTAGAACTTCAGCCTGATTCTGTGCAGCAATATAAAATGAGCCTTAATCGTAATACTCGTTACGTTGGGGTTGTTGTTGCTTATAGAAATATAGACCAAGCAAGGTGGAGAGCGGTTATAGAAGTTGACCCTACCGGCTATGACGATATCAATGTTAATGTAGAAGCAATTGCGACATACATGAGAGAGCAATAAAAAAGGATTTTTAAAATGGGTGATAACACTCGTGTTGCTTGGACTGAAGGGATGTTTTTAAGACCTCAGCACTTTCAACAAGCAGACAAATATATTTCCAATGTTATCAAGCAAGTTTGCAGTGGCAACCTTGCTGATCCATGGGGGATAATTGATATAAGTATTGATAATGAATTACTTAACAGCGGGCAGTTTGCCGTGGACGCATTATCAGCAATCACTCCAGACTTATTACCAATAGATATGCCTCAATCAACGTCGCTACCTGAACCGTTGGTGGTTAATAAAGATGTTTTTGATGAAGTTGTTTATCTTGCCATCCCTGCGCTAAAAAATAGCGGGATTAATATATCTTCAGCCGACGATAATACAGTGACTCGTTATAAACTCAATGACCTGTCAGTGAGTGATGATTTATTAGGAGCGCAATCTCAAGAAATTATTCAAGTTGCGAAAGTGTATAGCAAATTGATGCTGTCGTCTGATGATCACTCAGGCTATATCGTATTACCTTTAGCTAGAATTATAGATGTGAGTAGTGAAGGCCAAATAAAGTTAGATGCAAAGTATATTCCTCCATCTTTAAAAGTAGGGCAATGTAAACCCTTATCAGGGCTAGTCAGAGAAATAGGCTCAATGATAAAGCAACGCGCTGAAAGCATCGCCGCAAGGCTCAGCCAGGGCTATGCAGGAAGTTCTTCAGTTGCAGATTTTATCATGCTACAAACATTAAATAAGTATGATGCGATATTTAATAACTTACTTAGTGTCAATAGTTTACACCCTAATGTATTTTACAGTCGTTTAATTGAGCTTGCGGGCGAGTTATCAACCTTCAGCACTGCTAATAAGAGAGTGCCTAAATTACCCAATTATGACCATACTAATTTAGGGCAGGTATTTAATGAAGTGGTTAACTTTTTATACCAGTCGTTGAGTCACGTTATTGAGCAAACAGCAACTGAAATTAAACTTGAGCAAAGTAAATTTGGTATTTCTTTTGGTGCGTTAAAAGATAAGTCTATTCTTAATTCAGCCCAATTTGTATTAGCAATTAAAGCAAGTGTGCCTCATGAAGAATTAAGAAAAATTCTACCTTCACAAATTAAAATTGGCAGTGTAGAAACTATTCGAGATCTGGTAAATAACCAAATTCCAGGTATTACGATTAGTAATTTACCAACAGCACCAAGACAAATTCCTTATCATGCTGGTTTTCATTATTTTGAATTAAATAGGCATGGTGAACATTGGGATAAATTGCGTTCCAGTGGGGGAATTGCCATTCACCTCTCAGGAAACTACCCTGAGCTACAATTAAGCCTTTGGGCGATAAGAACTTAACTTTTTAAAAGGAAGAGTTTCAATGGACGAAACCATTATCAAACCTCGCCCAGGTCGATTAGGGCGAAATACGCCAAGTAGCAACCCTGCACAAAATGATGCTGATAAAACAGTGATGTCGGTCGAGCCGCCTTCTGCAAAATCATTAGGTAGTAACAAAGTATCGATATTTAAAAACCCTTTGTTAGAAGCGGCAACCGATTGTTTTTCGCTTGTAATTTCAATCAATCAATCGCTTGAAATGAGTAACCTTGCAGCGCTTAAACATCGTTGTGTTGAGGCTATCAAACGATTTGAAGTAGAAGTTCGCAATCAGCACTTATCAAAAGAGGTGATCAATAATTCGCGTTATTGTTTGTGCGCCATTCTTGATGAGTCTGTATTGAACTCAAAATGGAGTTCAATGGAGTGGGCGGATGAAAGCCTACTTTCTACCTTTCATAAAGAAACCTTTGGCGGTGAATATTTTTACACGCTACTTGATTCAGGCTTAGCTCAACCAGAGAGAAATCAACAATTTTTAGAGTTGCAATATCACTGCTTGAATTTAGGATTTAAAGGTAAATATCGCCTAGGTGCCGGTGGTGATACAAAAATCGAAGAATATCGTTCACAACTTTATCATTTATTAAACCAACTTAATGGGCCAATTAACAATAAGCTGTCTCCAAACTGGAAGCAAAGAGTAGCAGCGGGTGTTGAACTGAGAAATCAAGTTCCACTTTGGGTCATATTTTCGGTATTGGGGCTCATATTATTGATGATCTATTTATCAATAAATATGAAGCTGAATAACGATGTTGTAGAGATTAATGAAAAGCTAGCAGGTATTCACCCTTTAGCAGTTAACCAAATTGTTGATAAAAAAGATCAGCAATTACGCGTACTTGAACAGTTGTTGCAAACAGAGATTAAAATGGGGATTGTCGCCGTTGCTAAAACCTCCGATGGGATCCGCATTACAATTAATAGTGAAAACTTGTTTAAGCAAGGAGACGCACAACTTCTCCCTTCATTCCAGCCTATTTTAGAAAAGTTAGCGTTAAGCCTAGAAGGAACTAAAGGGCGAGTCCTCATAACAGGTCATACAGATGACTTACCAATTAGCACTGATAAGTACCCTTCTAATTGGCATCTATCTTTAGCTAGAGCAACACAAGTTGCTAATTTAATGGCTAAAAGTACCAATTTGAGCGGTCGTCTATGGCCAGAAGGAAAGGGCGCAGCAGAGCCTATCGCTAGCAATTCAGATTCAGCTTCTCGGTCGTTAAACCGCAGAATTGAAATCGATCTATTATTTTAATGAGGCTGTAATGAGTTTCTCACAAAAATTTAAAAAAATAACCTACGCACTAACGTCTCGAACCGCTATTTTAATTATCGGTTTTTTAGCCTTATCATTATTAATTTGGTTTGGTGGTCCCCTAATTGCGATTGCAGATTATGTACCGCTTGCCGGTGTTGCAGCAAGACTACTAACTATTTTATTGATACTACTTGTTTTTTCTGTGACTAAAATTTATCGCCTTATGCAGCAAAGCAAACGTGATGAAAAAATGGCAGATGAGTTAATAGATAACAACGATGCAAATAGTAGTGAAGTTAACGAAGAAATAACCACCTTAAAAACCAGAATGAATGAAGCCATAGATTTACTCAAAGACGTAAAACTATTTAAAGGTAAAAATATATACCAATTACCTTGGTATATCATGATTGGTCCACCTGGCGCAGGTAAAACAACGGTTATTCATAATTCAGGCCTAGATTACCCATTAAAGGATAAGCTTGGAGTTGATTTAGTGCATGGTGTTGGTGGTACGCGCAATTGTGATTGGTGGTTTACCAATAAAGCGGTATTAATCGACACCGCCGGTCGTTACACAACGCAAAGTAGCCACGCTAAACACGACTCTAGAGCATGGGAAGGCTTTCTCGGGTTACTAAGAAAACATCGCCCATTACGCCCTATAAATGGGGTAATGATCAGTATGGGTATTTCTGAACTTATGAGTCAGACCAAAACTGAGCGAAACCTTCATGCAAGAGCTATAAAACAACGCCTTCAAGAACTACAAAACCAGCTTGGTATGACATTTCCTGTCTATGTTATTTTTTCTAAAGTAGATTTAATTGAAGGATTCAGGGAGTTCTTTGGCGAACTTACTGAGGAAGAATGTGAGCAAGTTTGGGGGATCACCTTTGAGCTTGATTTAGATAAAGATACTCAAGTCGATGCATTTAACAAAGAATTCCATGCTTTAATTTCTAAACTTACAGAGATGTTGAACCGTCGACTGATCAACGAGCGTAATGAAGCTATTCGAGCTAAAATCTTTGAATTCCCCAGACAGCTACGTGTACTACAAGGGGTAGCTGATGACTTCTTAAAAGAGATTTTTACTCCTAACGCTTATGAAGAGTTACCTATGTTCAGAGGAGTGTATTTAACCAGCGCCACTCAAGAGGGAACCCCTTCAAGCTTTTTAAATGATGCTAGCGCAGGTAAAACCGATTATATAAACCAATCTAAAAGTTTTTTTATTAAAAACGTTTTAGAGAGCGTTATTTTTCCTGAGCAAAACTTAGCAAGTACCAACAAACACCATGACAAACAAAATAAGTGGCTTCGAGTTGCTAGTGTGTCACTTGCATGTGTTGCTTTGTTCGGCTTTTCAATTTCTTGGTATTTTAGCTTTGCATGGAATAGCAACTTAATTGATGCCACAGATGAAGCAATTGCCACGTACCAAGAATTAGACGCATCATCTTTTGATAGAAATAATCTACTGGTACTAAATGACCGATTAAATGCATTGAGAAACTTGCCAGCAACCAATGCTCAGTTAATTGATCCTGAAGATGCATCTTCAGTTGGCTTTAATAAGCTTACTGAAATTAAAGAATCTTCTACTAATGCTTATAAACGTTCCTTACAAACCTATTTAGAGCCCTTTATTGCGAACACGTTAATAAAGGAAATGGAGGCTCATCCAGAACATCTGAGTTATTTATATGAAACGCTCAGATGCTACTTAATGTTATTTAAACCTGAATATTTTGAGAGTGAAGATATTTACGTTTGGTTTAGTGCATATTTAGATAGAAATTTGCCTGGTGATTTGAACATGCAGACGCGTAATGAGCTGATGAATCATATTGCTGCGTTGTTAAAAGAGGGCGTAACACAAACTGAAATAGATAATCAGGCGGTTCGAGTAGCTCGTGCAGAACTTACGAAACTACCGATTGCAGAAAGAGCATACCAACGACTTCAAGCTGATTTTCTTGATAGCAGTATTCCGCCTTTTAGATTAACCGATATTATTAGCTTTGAAAGTGCGCAAAAGTTTACATTTCGTAACAATGGTGATCTAACGCGCAGTATTCCAGGGTTATACACTTTTAACGGTTTCCATGGCATTTTTAATATTGAAAAAGGAAAAATGCTTGGCAACTTAATGGCCAGTAGCTGGGTGTATGGCCAAGAAGCCTCAGGCACGTATGATATTTCTAAAGCAGAGATAGAAAAGAAGCTAGAGCAACGTTATTTCCAAGATTATATTTATTATTGGCAGTCGTTTTTAGATGACTTGAGTCTTAATCAGTACAGCTCACCTGCTGAGGGTGTGAACATTACTGATGTATTAGCAGGCTCAGAAGCGCCAATAAAAAATATCATCAATGCAGTTAAAAAGAATGTTCAATTAACTAAGCTACCTATCTCTGAAAACCAAAAGGTCGCAGGAGATATTGCCGCTAATGCAGCTAAGGTTGCGATGCAAACGAAAGCAAATCGAATTAAACGTTTTTTACCTGACGAGGCGCCTAAGTTTGAGGTAGAGCTACCGGGCTATCAAGTCGAAGAGGCGTTTGAAGACATTATCGATATAGACATTCAGCAGCTTGATAATATTCAGAAAAACTTAAGAGAGTTGAATATTTATCTAACTAAACTTGATCGAGGCGACCAGCTTAAATACTCAATTAAAGATCAAATAAGTGGTAAGAGTAAACCGAGTTTTATTCGCCAATTAGAGTACCAAAGTAGTGATTTGCCATATCCGTTCAATAGTTGGTTACTTGATATAAGTAGAGATACTAGCAACATCACCAAAAATAGTGCCAACAGACATTTAAATGAAATTTGGAAAAGCAAAGTGTTGCGCGAGTATAACGCGGCAATTGTGGGGCGTTACCCATTTGCTCCGCAGGCTGAAAAAGAGGTCAGCATTAAAGACTTTACTCGCTTCTTTGGCCCTAATGGCACCATAGATAACTTTTTTAATAGCTATGTAGCTCCGAGTGTGGATATGAGCTCTAGCCCGTGGAAATTTGAAAAAGATATTGGTATTAGCAATAACACCTTAAAAATGTTTGAGCATGCTTTCAAAATTCAAACCGCATTTTTTGAACGTGGTAGTGATACACCCCGAATTGAGTTTGGCTTACGTACTTTTAATTTAGATAAAACGGTATCTAGTTTAATGATTGAAATTGATGGCCAGTCAATGATTTACCGTCATGGTCCACTCAAAGTTACAAACTTTGTATGGCCTGGCGCTAGTGGTCAAAGTAAAACTCGCGTTGTGTTTACACCGCCAAACGGTGGGCGTTCAATTAATACAACTTATCAAGGTGAGTGGTCACTTTATCGAATGCTAGATGAGCTCAGCGAAAAGCGTAGCAAAACACGTCAAGATCTAGAGTTACATTTCTCCTTGATGGGTAACAACGCAAAAGTAGAATTACTGCCTAGCTCAATCAGGCATCCGTTTTGGAACAGCAGTGTAGAGAAGTTTTCATGTCCGACCCGATTGTAGATATTGGTTATCTTGGCAAGGTGCCTTGTTTAGGCGACTTTGTTCAAGATAATGTAACTAAAGAGTTTTCAGAGCATTGGGAGCAATGGCTGCAAGCTGCCATTGCTGTGAGTAAAGAGCAACTTGGTGATGTTTGGCAAGAAAGCTACCTTACTGGCCCTGTTTGGCACTTTGCATTAAGCCCAAACATTGTTGGTGATACTGGCATTATGGGTACGTTATTGCCCAGTATGGATGCAGTAGGAAGGCACTATCCACTCACTGTTACTCGTGCAACTCATATTGCTCCGGTTGATGTGCTTCATTCTGGTGTTTTTTCATTAGAATACGAAGATGCTGTTCTTAAAGTACTTGATGGCTCTGTGGATCTGTTTTCCTGGCGAAAAGAACTGGCTAGTACACTAAGTGACGTTGCTGCAAATAAAAAGCAAGTAAGTTATGCCAATTCAAAAGATAAAAACAAACAAGCAATCGCTCTAGAGTTTTCAGGCACTGAGTTAAGCGACCATATTTTACAAGATGCCATGCATGCGATTTTACATAAAAAGTATGGTGATTACAGTGTTTGGTGGACTCATGGTTCTTGCAATATTAAGCCTATGGTACTGATCACGTCAGCTTTGCCGCCGGTTAATCAAGTAGCCGCTATGCTAGATGGACGTTGGAAGCATTGGGAATGGAATTACACACAGGTAAAAAATAGTGATTAGTAATTTAAGTACAAGTTATGCCATTACTCATAGAGGTGCAGTGAGGCAGCTTAATGAAGATGCGCACGTGGAAATTAACAGCCATAACTTATGGGTCGTAGCTGACGGTATGGGCGGGCATGAAGCGGGTGAAGTTGCTAGTCAATTAGTGGTTGATGTGATTAGAACTACTGTTGAAAAGCTCAGGCTAGAGGACTTGACCGTAAGTCATATTGTTAGCGCTATAGAAGATGCAAATAAGCAACTAAATCAATATAGCGCGCAATACTTAAGCAATAAAACAGCAGGCAGTACGGTAACAGCTTTGTTTGTTAAGAATGAGCGCTATTACATATTATGGGCTGGTGACAGCAGAGCTTACTTATTACGCAATGGTAAACTAACTCAAGTTTCTCGAGATCATAGTCAAGTTAATGACTTAATCGACGAGGGAATGATTTCTGTTGAAGAAGCTAAAAACCACCCATTATCTAACGTTATTACTCGTGCTGTGGGCGTAATGGATGAAGTGAAGGTGGATGTAATTGAGGGTGAGATAAACAAGGGCGATATCTTTTTATTATGTTCAGATGGTCTTACAGGTGAATTATCAGATGAGGACATATGTTTGTCATTAGAGCCAAGTAGCATAATTGATTCAGGAATGGCTTTAATGCACTCCTCGTTAGTCAGAGGTGCTAAAGATAACGTAACTTGTATATTAGTAAAATATGATGATGTAGATGCCAATCAATCGATACAATCTTGTAATTTACAAGATGAGGCAACGATTCCATTGTTCACTAAGTAGCTGATTAAGCCTGTTTTAGTATATTTAAGAAAAAAAGTTGTAAATATATCAGGAACAAAAAACTGTTATTTCAATTATTTACAAAATAACATTAGCCAGCTTATCGGCACAATGGTGCTGAAGCTTGTAATTTAATTTAAAGAATGTAATATTATCTCCGCTCTAAGCTTTAGAGAATATGGATAATATTTAGGACAATGGAATGTTTTTATTTGAAGAGTATATTTCCCCTATTTCAGATACTGAGTTTGCAGGTATTGATCCGCGCTCAGATGTCTCTCCAACGTCTACTTACTACGCCTTAAAAGATTTAAGAAACCAACTTCGTGCGGCTGAAAGAAATGCGCTAGTTGATGAAGAAGGAATTGCTTCGCTTTCTCGAGATTGGATTCCGCTACTTGAGCAATGTAGTGAGGCAATTAAAACCGAAAGTAAAGATATAGAATACCTAGCTTGGCTAATTGAAGGCTTGTGCCGCGTTCATGGCTTTAAAGGCATTGCGTTTGGTTTTAGTGTTGCTAAGCACCTTTTGGAACATCATTTTGAGTCACTTTATCCAACACTTGATGACGGTGATGAAATTTCAGACAAAGTGTCTGCATTAGTTGGCTTAAATGGCAGTGCTGGTGAAGGTACGTTAATTATTCCAA
This sequence comes from Pseudoalteromonas sp. S1609, assembly GCF_005887255.1. Classification (GTDB taxonomy): domain Bacteria; phylum Pseudomonadota; class Gammaproteobacteria; order Enterobacterales; family Alteromonadaceae; genus Pseudoalteromonas. The sequence goes on from NZ_PNDJ01000013.1 coordinate 133,902, forward strand.
TTAAAAGTATATACATGACAGACAGTGTCAGTATGGATCCTTTTTCTTTTTGGGAATATCAGCAAGGTTATGACATTTCACGTTTAAGTGATGAAAAACGCGAAAAGAAGATAACCCAAGGTGCCGTTGATTTTGAACAGCTTGAAAAAAGTGCAGCCGAAACCAGTACCGAGTTTTTTGTATCTTTAAAAAATGATATTGAAGATGCGATAGAAAAATTTGCCGCTTTGAGTGAGGTTATGGATAAGGTGACAGGTGAGCCACAACCTACATCTAATATTAAACAAGCATTAGAAGTGAGCTTAGCTGCGGTAAATCATGTTGCAGCAGATAAACTTGAAGCAGCACAAATTGCATTAGATAAGGCAAATGCTGAGCCTGAAGAGGAAGTGGTTGAGGATGAGATAGAGGCAGACTCAGCGCAACCTAAAAAGCGTGTCAGTGATGAGATTGATTCGAGAGAAAACGCAATAAAAAAACTTCAAGAAATTGCGACATTTTTCAGAAAGACTGAACCTCATTCACCAATGTCTTACACGATAGAACAAGTTATTCGATGGAGCGAATTATCGCTACCTGAGTTATTAAATGAGTTAATTACAGATAGTGATGCTAGGACTGGATACTTTAAGTTGTCTGGCATTAAGATCAGCGAAACTGAAACATAGTAAAAGGAGTTCTCAATGAGTATCCATGATAAGTTAAAACGAGTTCGTAAACCAAGAGTACATATCACTTATGATGTGGAAACTGAGGGCGCGGCAGTAAAAAAAGAATTACCCTTTGTAGTAGGTGTAATGGGTGATTTTTCTGGTGATAACACAGAAGCACTTAAACCACTAAAAGATAGACGTTTTATTCAAATTGATCGTGATAACTTTAATGATGTTTTAAAACGTATGAGTCCTTCTCTGCGTTTAAAAGTAGACAATACATTAACGGATGATGGTTCTCAGTTTGAAGTTAACTTGAACTTTAAGTCGATTGACGATTTCGAGCCTGCTGCGGTTGTAAATCAAGTAGAGCCTTTACGCAAATTGATGGAAACGCGCAACAAGCTGCGTGACTTGATGACCAAGATTGACCGCTCAGAAGAGCTTGAAAATGTACTCGAAGAAGTATTAAGTAATACAGCAAGCTTAGACTCGATGGCTAAAGAACTTAACTTAGAGGAGACTGATAAATGAGCACTGAACAATTAGCAACAGAATCAGAATCGGTATCAGAAGTAAGTTCTTCACTATTAGAGCAAGCAATTGGCGCGACTAAACAAACAGAGTCGAGCCGTGCTGAAGAATTACTAAAAACATTAACAGAAGAAGCGTTAAAAGGCACAGTTCAATGGAATAAAAACATGACTGTGACGTTTAATGAAGCTATTCAGTTAATCGATCAAAAAATTTCAAAACAGCTAAGTGTGGTAATGCACTCGGATGAGTTTCAAAAGCTTGAAGGCTCATGGCGCGGTTTGCATCACTTAGTGATGAACTCTGAAACAAGTTCTACATTAAAAATTCGTGTTTTAAACATGAAGAAAAAAGAGTTACATAAAGACTTAAGTAAAGCCGTTGAGTTTGATCAAAGCCAAACCTTCAAGAAAATTTACGAGTCTGAATTTGGTACTCCAGGTGGTGAACCATATGGCACTATCGTAGGTGACTTTGAATTTACTAACCACCCTGAAGATGTTGAAACATTGAGCCTAATGTCTAATGTGGCTGCAGCTGGATTCTGTCCATTTATTGCTGCCTCTTCACCGTCTTTATTCGGTTTTGATAATTGGGAAGAGCTTACTAAACCACGTGATTTAGAAAAAGTATTTGAATCATTAGAATACACTAAATGGCGCTCATTTAGAGACAGCGATGATTCACGCTTTGTATCACTTACTATGCCGCGTTTCCTTTCGCGTTTACCTTATGGTGCTGCTTCTAAACCTGTTGAAGAGTTCAACTACGAAGAGTTTGAAGTTGAGCCAAAAGACGGTCGTTCAGTGAGCACTGATAACGGTGATTACTGTTGGAGTAATGCAGCATACGCTATGGCAACTAACATGACCGCGGCGTTTTCTCAATACGGTTTCTGTACTGCTATTCGTGGTGCAGAGGGGGGCGGTAAAGTGGAAGGCTTACCGACTCACATATTCACTAGTGATGATGGTGATCCAGATCTTAAGTGTCCAACAGAAATTGGCATTACAGATCGTCGTGAGGCAGAGTTAAGTCAGTTAGGCTTCTTACCTCTATGTCACTATAAAAATACTGATTATGCTGTTTTCTTTGGCGGTCAAAGCTGTCAAAAACCAAAAATTTACTCAACGCCTGATGCCACGGCTAACGCTGCTATTTCAGCTCGTTTACCATACTTAATGGCAACTTCTCGCTTTGCGCATTACTTAAAAGTAATGGCACGTGACAAGATTGGTAGCTTTATGGAAGCTGAAGACGTTGAATCATGGTTAAACCGTTGGATCCTGTCATATGTAAATGCGACAGAGGGCGGTGGTCAAGACATCAGAGCACGTTACCCTCTTGCAGATGCAAAAGTATCTGTAAAAGAGATCCCAGGTCAACCTGGTGCCTACAACGCTGTTGCTTGGTTGAAACCTTGGTTACAAATGGAAGAACTAACGTCTTCTTTACGTCTTGTAGCTAAAATCCCAGAGATCGGTTAATAATACCGCTCTCTCGCATTAAGGATGATGCAATAGAATGAATCACGAAGAGTTTTCATTTATAAATCAAGACTTCACTTTTCAACAAAAGTCACAGTCTCGAATTAGTGATAATGACGCTTTACTCGATAGGTTTTTAAATGAAAAAAACCTAGATAAAGCGTTATTGTTATGGCTTGAAGGCTCTTCTGATTCTCCCCTTTCTTGGAATAAGGAGTCTTTGAGTCCTTATTTACAACGTGTAATTATTGAACTCGATCAACTTATTTCATCGCAACTCAACCACATAATTCATGCTAATAGCTTTCAACGCTTAGAAGCTAGCTGGCGTAATCTATGGTGGTTATTGTTACAAACAGAGCAACAAGACAAAGAAAAAAAAGTAAAAGTTAAATTGCTCAATTGTGATTGGTCAACGCTCTCAAAAGACGTGAACAAAGCGATTGATTTTGATCAAAGTATGTTTTTTCAGTTACTTTATCAAAACGAGTTTGACAGTGCCGGAGGCGAGCCTTTTGGTATTGTAATTGGTGATTACGAAATCAGTAATGGTTGCTCAGCAGGCACTATTTACAATGATATTGATACTATAAAAGAGGTATCAAGAACGGCAGCGGCTGCATTTTCTCCTTTTATATGTTCGGCTTCGGCTAATTTATTTGGTGCTGATAGCTTTTCTGATTTAGGTTATTACTCTGATTTATTTAATCAGTTTGAACAACCTGAATATATAAAATGGCAAAGTTTTAGAAAAATGGAAGAAGCGCGCTTTATGGGGTTTACGTTGCCTCATGTGTTAGTTAGGCCGCCTTATGTTAATGATGGCAAACGCCATCAAGATTTTTACTTCAAAGAACAAATAAAAAATCCAGAAACAGATATGTTATGGGGCAGTGCAGCGTATCAGTTTGTATCAACAATAATTAGAGCTTACTGCGACAGCGGTTGGTTTGGTCACATTCGTGGTATAGAGCCAGGCAAAGTCTCTAAGGGATTAGTAACAGGGCTTGCTCGTGATAGCTTTGCAAACGATACCTATCAAAAAGAGGCAAAGCCGCCACTTGATTTATTAGTAACCAGTAAGTTTGAAAAGCAATTTTCTGAGCTCGGTTTTATCCCAGCTTCTTCGGTTACAAATACGGAGCATATTGTTTTTTACAGTAATGCATCGGTTCAAAAAACAAAAAATTACGACTCAAGTGCTGCCAATATCAATGCGCGCTTATCGTCTATGTTGCAATACATTTTATGTGTATCGCGCTTTGCGCACTATTTAAAATTATTAGCCCGAGATCGTGTCGGGTCTTACAGCACAGCACAGGCCTGTGAGAGAGATTTACAGGCGTGGATTAATAACTACACAACCGCGTCAGACTCCGCGTCTGAGCATATTAGAAGCAAATATCCACTGAGTAATGCAAAAATAAAAGTAAGTGAAAATAAAGCAAACCCGGGGCATTACTTTTCGGTTTTGCAGTTACAGCCTCACTTTCAGTTAGACCAAATGGTCTCGAGTATTAAGTTAATAACAGAGCTCAGTCCTCATCATAAAATAAAGGAATAGTCATGAAAAAAATACACAGTTTAATTCGCGAGGGAAAACTTGCTGATGCTTTATTATGCTGCGCTACCGAGTTGCAAGATGAGCCTTTAAATTTTGACATTAGAAGTATTTATTCTGAATTACTTTGCATTAATGGCGAGCTTGAAAAAGCAGACAAACAACTCGACTTTATGGTGCAAAAGAACCCAGAGTTTGCTGTAGGTGCAGTTAACCTTAGACATTTAATTCGTGCCCAGCAATCGCGCGTGGATTTTTATCAAGGTAAGGGGATTCCTAAACTTTTTCATGAAGCCAATGAGCTAGATACCTTGTTTTTAAAAATGCATGTTGCTTTGCTTGAAGGTGAAACATCTGAAGCAGCCAGTCTTGCACAACAAATGGAAGCGCTTCGCTTGGAGAGTGTTGAAGACGAGCAATCAGCAATTCGAGATTTAGATGATAGCTTAAGTCCTTATTTAGAAGTGCTAGGCACGAATGGCGAGTTTTACCTGGCTAACTTTAATGAAATTGAAACATTAAAAGTAGAACCTGTAACGTCATTATTAGAGAGTATTTGGTTACGCGTTGAAATTACTATTAAAGACGGCCCATCGGGTACCGCTCACTTGCCACTAGTTTACGCAAACTCAAATACAGATCTAGAAAAGCTAGGCCAAGTATCTGATTGGGAAGAACTTCAAGACGAATTTATTATAGGTAAAGGAATGAAAATGTTGTTTGTCAACGATGAAGCCATCACTGTTCCAAACCTTAAAATAAACGTCCTAGAAACAGCTGAGTAAGCATAGTAAATAATTATGATAGAGCATAAGCAGCAGCTTCAAGCATCCATTTTAGATAGGCTCATTGACGATGAGCCAGACTTTCAGGATGCCCCATCTCGTACTGAGGGGATCAGCATTAGTGAGCTGAGAAAAAATGTGCGCAGAGACATAGAAGAGCTGCTAAATGCGCGAATTCAATGGCACACGTGGCCAGCACAATATGCAGAGTTAGCAACATCCTGCTTATCGTATGGTTTACCTGACTTTTCGAGTATGTCGGTGAGCTCTCACGAAGGGCGGGCACTGCTATGTGAAACCGTTAGAAATACAATTTTGAAATTTGAGCCTCGGTTCATTGAAGTTGAGGTATTTACTGACGATGAAGTACCCGTAAATAGAGTATTAAACTTGCGAATAAACGCTTTACTATATGCAGATCCAGAGCCTGAGTTTATTAGCTTTGACTCTGAAGTTGAGCCTGTGAACTTAGGGATGAAGATTATAGAGGCTTCTTTATGAACGATGAGTTATTAAAATATTACAATCGTGAATTGGCGTTTGTTCGTCATATGGGTAAAGACTTCTCTGAAAAATACCCTAAAGTTGCAGGGCGATTAAAGCTAAGCGATGATCATATTGAAGACCCTCATGTATCTAGATTAATTGAATCGTTCGCATTTTTAACGGCTAATATTAGGCAAAAGTTAGATGATAGCTTTCCTGAGCTTACTGATGCTTTATTAGGGCAAATGTTACCTGACTATCAAGCGCCTATTCCTTCAATGTCGGTGGTTAAATTAGAGGCTGAAAACCTCTCAACCACGGGAGTAGTCATTCCAAGAGCGAGTGAAGTTGAAACCAATGTTGAGTCAATGAAGCAATGTAAGTTTCAAACCTGTTATGAAACTTACTTATGGCCTGTTGAAATTACCAGTGCGCAATTTGATAACAGTCCTTTTGTGGCACCAAAACCACGTTGGCATGAGAAAGCAAAGTCAATTTTCAAACTTGAGCTAACCGGTGAATACCCGGGTGTATCACTGGCTGAAACTGGGCTGGAAAAATTACGATTATTTATAAATGGCCAATGGCATCATACGCTTAAAGTGTATGAATTATTGTTTAAGCACGCTATTGGCATTGCTTTTGATAATGGTGATGAGGGAATAAAGTACCTTTCTAAAACTCAACTTAAAGCGGTTGGCTTTGATGCAAATGAAGCGGTTGTACCGTATTCGCAGCGATCAAGTGCCGGCTATCGCTTACTCGTCGAAAATTTTACCTTTCCTGAAAAGTTTCGTTTTTTTGAACTTGAAAATATTCACTCATCGTTGCCTAAAAATTCTAATAAATGCACAGTGTATATTTATCTTGATGCTGAATCTTCAGAGCTTGAAAAGCAAGTAGACAAAGACATGTTCTTGATGGGGTGTACGCCCATAATTAATATGTTTGAACAAGAATTAGAACCTATTCGCCCTGAGCTGAGCGAATACGAATACCAGTTAACGCCGCGTTATATGGACTCTGAGATTTCAGAAGTAATTGGTATTTCAGAAGTAATTGCCTTTGACCATAAGGGAAATAAACAAATAGTTTGTCCGTTTTATGGACAAACCCATCCACGATACCAAGGCCATGATGATTTGTTTTGGCATATCCGCAGAGAAACTGCCTCATGGGCAGGGGGTTATGTTGAGTCAGGCACCGAATCGTTTCTATCATTGGTAGATGCACGATTTGAAAATAGCGCTATGGATTATGCTGAAGGGAACACGGTCCTAACCGTACGTGCTAATTGCAGTAATCGAAACCTCCCTGCAAGCATGCCTTTTGGAGACGATGAGCTAGGCTTATTGATGCCAGAACGCGGCGATGTAATTAAAAAAATTAGGTGTTTAATTCCATTTACTCATGCCGTTAGACCAATATTAGCCGATGCAACTCGTTGGCAATTAGTTAATCATTTAACGCTCGACGCGTTTAGTGGAGATGATGCATGTAATAAGCTTAAAGAAGTGCTACGCCTTTATGACTTTAGAGCATCTCCGCAAACAAAAGGCCTTATTGATAATATTTACCGTGTGGTTGTAGAACCCGCAACGGCTCGTGTTGTGCAAAAAGGGCGAGTAAGCTTTGCAACGGGAAGTGAAATTGAAATTACCTTCGCCAATGATGACTTTTCAGGTAGTGGCATGTTTTTCTTTGCTTCTATCCTCGATCATTTCTTTGCGCAATTTGCAGCAATTAATAGCTTTACTCGCGTTAGTTTAAGGCTAAAAGAACAAGAGCAAGTGTATTACCAATGGCCTGCGCGAGTTGGGGAAAGCCCGTTAATATGATCCAACATATTATTTCTCAAGCGTCACAAGTTGACTTTTATAAAGCAGTTTTCATTATTGAAAACCAGCTGAAAAAGCATGGCTTGGAGTATCGCTATGTAGGGTATGACAGTAGTCCAAAGCAAGAGTTAATTAAGTTTACCGCAACTCAAAAATTTGGTTACCCAGGTAACGCTATCACAAAATTAGAACAAGCAAGCTTTGAAGATGGCTTACATAAAGTCAACATGCAGATCTCTTTTATGGGATTAACGGGTTGTTCGGGCGCTTTGCCTCAATTTTATAGCGAACTGGTGATGCAACGTCTTCGCTATAAAGATACAACCATGCGCGACTTTTACGACATGTTTAATCACCGTTTGGTGTCTTTATATTATCGAGCGTGGAAAAAATATAAACCGTCTTTAAATCATATAAATAAAGATAAAAACAAAGACCCATACACGCAAATATTAGGGCTTTTAAGCGGCGGTTATGATGAACATCAGTTGCACTTTTCAGGCCTTTATAGCCGAAAAATTCGTAATGCTTTTGATTTAAAAAGTGTACTGAGCTCATATCTTGGCTGTGATGTTGTCATTAAACAAATGATAGGTAAGTGGCACGATTTGAAGCCACAAGAGCAAACATGTCTAGCAAGTGAACGCCTTTATGAGGGACAACATGCCCGCTTAGGTGTTGATACGGTAATTGGTAAAAAGATATGGGATATTTCTTCTAATATCGAGATCCATATCAGTACCCGCGATTTTGATAAAGCAAAATCCTTGTTACCTAAAGGCAAGTTATTTGAATTAGCTAAAAAAATTGTCAAAGACTATGCCGGCAATGCTATTTCATTTCGACTTGTTATTGAGTCAGATTTTCAACAACTTGATGCGGTGCAGCTGTCAAAAAGTGAATGCCAACTAGGCGCAAATAGCTTTTTAATGGCGAGTAAAAACACCCCTAAATTTAACCCTACTAAGTTATCGTTTAAAGGATAATTAAAATTAAAAGGAACAGTGTATGTCAACGATGACATTAAACAAATTAGTTGAGAAACTAAGCCCAGATTGTAGAAAGAGCTTAGAAGCAGCGGTCGCAATTTGTAATAGCCGCAGCCATTTTACGGTTGAATTAGAGCATTGGCTGTTAGCTATGATTGAGCAGCAACTAGACGATGTTAGACTCATATTCGGTGCTTTCGATATTGATATTGATCAGGTAAAGCAAGATTTAAATCAATCATTAGAGTCATTTAAAACGGGCAGTGATTCGTCGCCTAGTCTGTCGGTACATGTTACTACTTTACTTAGACAATCATGGTTAAGCACCAGTATAGAATTTACCGATGAGCAAATTCGCAGTGCTTACGTTATTTATACGCTTACAAAAGACGATACCTTGTCTAGTTTAGTAACGCGTTGTAGCAAGCTTTTCAATAATATAGAACCTGGACAACTACTACATGCATGGCCTGAAATTGTTGCCCAATCGCAAGAACGTAATACTACCACTGCAAGTGCTACAACACCTGCAAATGGTTCATCTAAAACACCAAGCTTAGATCAATTTACCGTAGATTTAACCGCTCAAGCAAAAGCGGGAAAAATAGACCCAATTTTAGGCCGTGATTTCGAAATACGTCAGATGGTAGATATTTTAACCAGACGTCGTCAAAACAATCCAATCTTAACCGGTGAAGCGGGTGTAGGTAAAACCGCTGTGGTTGAAGGACTTGCCCTAAGGATTGCTCAAAAAGACGTACCTGCAGTGTTACAAAACGTTAAGTTGCACAGCCTAGATTTGGCTTTGCTGCAAGCAGGTGCGGGAATGAAAGGTGAATTTGAAAATCGTTTGAAGTCACTAATTAATGAAGTGAAAAACGCTGTTGATCCTGTGATTCTTTTCATAGATGAAGCTCACACTATGATTGGTAGTGGCGGACAAGCGGGTCAAAATGATGCTGCCAACTTACTTAAGCCTGCTCTAGCAAGAGGGGAGTTACGTACTATTGCAGCAACAACGTGGGCTGAATATAAAAAGTTTTTTGAAAAAGATGCTGCACTAACACGTCGCTTCCAAGTGGTTAAAGTTGAAGAGCCAACACCAGAAAAAGCGGTTGCTATGTTGCGTGGTTTAGTTCCTGTGATGGAAAAACATCATAAAGTGTTTATTTCAGAGCAAGCACTTGAAAGTGCAGTGCATCTATCGCACAGATACATTACTGCCAGACAACTACCCGATAAAGCCGTTGCATTGTTAGATACGGCATGTGCTCGTGTTGCTATGAGTCAAGCATCGACACCTAATGCGATTGAGCAGTTAATTAACAGGCTTAGTGAAATTGAAGCGCAAGTTTTAATGCTAAATCGTGAGCAAAAAACCGGTTTAGATCACAGCGAACAATTATCAGCACTTAAATCTGAATTAGTTGAGATTGAACAGCAACTGGAACCATTAAATGAGCAGTTCAATGTTGAGAAGGATATAGTTACCGAGTTAAACCAAGCGCTAGAATCGATTAACACCAACGATGCAGACTCTTCTGCTGAAGTACTTGAGCAGTTAAAAGAAAGCAAGCTTAAGCTAGCCTCGTACGAACATAATATGGTGCATTGGCAAGTTGATGAAGAGTTGATTGCACAGGTTATTTCTGATTGGACTGGTATTCCTGTTGGTAAAATGCATGAAGATGAAATTCATGGCATTTTAAATTTAGCTGAGCAAATGAAACAGCGCGTAGTTGGCCAAGATCATGCACTTGAACTTATGGCTAAAGTGGTACAAACCTCCCGTGCGCAGCTAGCAGACGAAAGTCGCCCTAATGGTATATTTATGCTGGCAGGACCAAGCGGTGTTGGTAAAACAGAGACCGCACTTTCACTAGCACAAGAAGTGTATGGCAGTGAAGATAACGTAACAGTTATTAACATGTCTGAGTTTAAAGAAGAGCATAAAGTGTCATTACTACTTGGCTCACCTCCAGGTTATGTTGGTTATGGCGAAGGCGGTATTTTAACCGAAGCAGTAAGAAGAAAACCATACAGTGTAGTGCTACTTGATGAAATGGAAAAAGCCCATCCAGGCGTGCAAGATATTTTCTATCAAGTATTCGATAAAGGCACCATAAAAGACGGTGAAGGCCGAGACATCGACTTTAAAAACACCATCATTATTATGACCTCAAATGTGGGTACTGATACCACAATGAGCTTATTTGAAGATGAAGAAAGTAAGCCGAGTATTAAAGGTTTATTAAAAGCATTACAAGATGATTTATTAGGCGCATTTAAACCCGCATTTTTAGGGCGCATTAATGTCATTCCTTACATTCCGTTAAGTGATGAAATTCTGACCCAAATTGCAGCGCTGCAAATTAGTAAAATAATTAAGCGTGTTAAAAAGTATTATGATGCGCAATTAACGTATAACGATGACGTGATTGAGCACATTATTGCTAATTGTCAAAATGCTGGTTCGGGTGCAAGAAATATTCACACCATATTACAGAATAAAGTACTACCACTATTGTCTGAAATTTTGCTTTCGAGCATGGTTGATGGTGAAAAAGTGACATCTATCTCATTGTTAATTAAGGATAATGAGTTTGATATTGAGCTAACTAAAGTTAATTTAAAATAACCTGTTTTTATGGTTGTTTCTTTAGTTTTAGAGCATTATAATTCGTGTGTCTTATATAGAAACATGGAATTTTTGAGACATTGTCTTCATCTAGGGAAAGGAATTCTGAAGACCTTTTCATTGCTGTTTTAGAGATAATGATTTCAAGGAATTTTGGGTAACCAAAGTAAACGAATCCACATAATGGATAATATTGTTTAATAAAAAGGAGCATTATCAAATGCAAGCAAATACATATTTAAAATACGGTTCAATCAAAGGCGAAACTACTGCCGAGTCTTTCAAAGATTTAATTACAGTTTTATCTTTAGATTGGAACGTTAGCCGTGAGATTAGTGCAGCGACTGGTACAGCAATGGACCGTGAATCTAGCTCTACTCGTCTAGGCGATGTGACTATTACTAAACTTCAAGATAAAGCATCTCCGGATCTTTTCAAAGAAGCAACTATTGGTAAAGGTCTACCTGCTATTTTCCATATCACTAAACAAGGTGATAAAGTTGAAGAAATCATGAAAATCGAACTTACAGATGCCATGATCTCTAGCTACTCAGTATCAGTTCAAAACGACCGTCCAATTGAAACAATCACTATCAGCTACACTGAAATGATGATGACTGTTACACCAACTGACGATCAAAACAACATCACTGCACCACTAGTATATGGTTACAGCGGTGTTAAAGGTCAACAAATGTAATATTTGTTATCCGATTGTAGCTCTGGGCTTATGCTCAGAGCTTTTTTTGATCTTCAGGATGGGAAAAGCAAGGAATGCAAAAAGCAACACAAGATAAAAACGTAATTCAAATTAGTACCCCTGTTGGTAAAGACGCCCTTTATTTAACACGCTTCGTTGCACAAGAAGCCATGTCAGATTTGTTTGTTATGTCGGCCAATATGTACACCATAGGCCAACAAATCGCACATGAAGATCTGGTTGGCAAACCGGTATCGATAAAGGTAAAAAATGCCGAGGGTGGGGGAGAGCGTTATTATCACGGTATTGTGAGCCAGCTTGTTTCTAACGGCAGCCGCACTGCGGACGTTGACGAACAAAAAAATTACATTGATTATCAAGCTACCATTGTGCCTTTTGCCGCTTCTATGCGTAATCGCAAAAACAGTCGCATTTTCCAAAAGAAAACAATAAAAGATATATTTGCTGATTTGTTTGGCCAACACAATGTGGCTTTTTCAGACAAAACCAGTAAAACCTACCCCAAATACGAATACTGTGTGCAGTATCAAGAGTCAGATTTTGACTTTATCCAACGCTTATTACAAAGTGAAGGTATTTTTTACTTCTTTGAGCATACAAAAAGCAACCATACATTAGTTTTGGCAGATGATATCACTGCCTATGAAACATGTGGTGAGGCTAAAGTTGTTCATTCAACTGGCCATTTAAGCGAATCTCATGTTTCGCGTTGGCAAGGCGGATTAAGCTTAGCGCCAGGCAGCTTTAAGCGTTTAGGCTACGATTTTAAACAGCCGTCGCGTTACCCTGATGCAGAGCAAGCAAATGCCGAGTTACCCACGCAATCGGTATCAGAAATTTTTGAATATACAGCAGAAGCAGAGTGTCATCCTCGCGCGGCTAATTTGGCATCTGTACAATTAGAGTCACTACAAAGAGACATGAAGCTCTCAAGCGGGCGCAGTGACTGCCGCTCATTTTCTGTTGGTAAACTGTTTAGTTTCAAAAAACATGAAGACCCACGCCTTGAAGGTAAAACCTTTGCTATTACCTCGATGATGACATCGATTGTAGTACCAAACCAATCAGGCGCTGCACAAGCATCAAGTGAAGAAGTGTATTCTAACCACTTTGAATGTGTGCCAAAAGACATTCCATACAGAGCGCAAGTGAGCAAAAAGAAACCGGTTATCAATGGTGTACAAACAGCCATAGTAACGGGTGATAGCGCCGATGAAATTATGATTGACCAATATGGCCGCGTAAAGGTGCAATTTGATTGGGATCGTGAAGGTAAAAAAGATTCTAAAAGTTCATGTTGGATCCGAGTTGCACAAAACTGGGCCGGCAAAAAGTGGGGCGCATTTTTCTTCCCTCGCGTAGGACAAGAAGTTCTGGTTGATTTTATTAATGGCGACCCAGATCAACCTATTATAAGTGGTGCTGTTTATAACGCAGACTTAATGCCTCCGTACGCTTTACCGGGCGAAAAAACGCAAAGCGGTATTAAAACTCGCTCAACTAAAGAAGGTGGAGCAGATAATTTCAATGAGCTGCGCTTTGAGGATAAAAAAGGCAGCGAGCTTGTGTATATGCAAGCCGAAAAAGATAAACAGCTTTACGTTAAAAACGATCAAAACGAAAAAATAGATAACGATCGTAATGTTGAAATTCTTAATAACGACAATCTTAACGTTACAAAAAACCGTATTGCCGAAATGGGTGAAAACGACACCTTAAAAGTAGGTAAAACACTTAATATTGAAGCGGGTGACGAAATAGTGATTAAAACAGGCTCGGCGCAAATTAAAATGAGCAGTAGTGGCAATATCACTATAGAAGGAACAAACATTGATATTAAAGGCAGTAATGTAAAAGTAGATGGCAGTGCCATTACCTTATCTGCTGGTGTAATTAAGTTAAATTAATGATGGAAATAGTCAATAACTTTCAATCAGGATTTAGAAACGGCATTGCAAATAACGGGCACGTTGTTTACTGCCGTTATGGTTTACCGCATTTAGTGTGTTTACCAATAAATAGGCCAGATGATCCATTATTAAGTCCTGCTTTAAGTCATTTAAAAGCTATGAATGGCTATTATGCACAGCAGTTTTTTATTCATTTAAGTGATTCACTTAATAGTGAAAATGTAATTTCAAATTTATATCAATATGCAACTCAAAGCACAGTGGCACTTGCTGATCACAGTAAAGATGAGCTAATTGAAGAAATTTCGCTATTAGTAACGACTAACAAGCTACTAATTATTCCACTGTATGAATAGTCTTTCATAAACAAGCAAAGATACGACAAGGAGTCAAAATGGGTAAACCCGCTGCTACAATTGGTCATATGCATGTATGCCCTAAAGTGACCGCTAAAGTGCCACATGTGGGTGGACCTATAGTTGCCGGCTCTGGCAATGTGTTAATAGGTGGCATGCCCGCGGCGCGTAAAGGCGACATGATAGTGTGTATTGGCCCGCCAGATAGCGTAAAAACAGGCTCGGGGAGCGTTAAAATTAATGGCAAACCCGCGGCCAGAATGGGCGATGATAGTGGCCACGGCGGAAAAATCGTTGTGGGCAACCCAACAGTTTTAATTGGTGGTTAACTTTGCTAGCGACCTATTTAAGTGATCATCAAGCACAATTACTACAAATTAGTAACGCTCAATTGTGCCCGTTTACGTGTGTAGGTCATGTTCGCTATTTAAGAAAAACCCTATTAGAAAGCTGCTGGGTAACCGCAAAAAACAATAATCAAAAAAATAATTTTGAATTGCCCACCACTGAGCAACTAGTCGAAATAATAACTAACACTAAAAACGATGAATTAGTTGCCCAAGCATGTATTGAAGTCATGGCAAACCTGCCACAAAATAAGAATATTATATTTATAAATGAATTGCTTAATCAGCCAGCGCTGAGTGCTTTTTTTAAAATCATTATAAATAAAGTGGTTATTCAACAGCATAGCTTTAATTTAATCCGGCTATTAAATTTAAACACCCTGTTTTTTGCTTACAGTGCTGATGATGAAATTCCCCCGCAAACCCTGGTCACTATAAATCAAATTACCAGCCTTGCGCAGCACCAGGATATACAGATATTAACGGCTATTTTTGATGCATTAAGTGAACAAGCCCATCTATCTCCCTTAATGTCATTATTTTTGTTGTCGTTAAATTTTGAGCAAGTAAACAGCTTAAGTAATCATGCCAGTAATAACTTATCGGTTGATCAAACACTGCATATTTTATTACAAAGCGGTTTTGTAAAACTAATTGTTTTAGCTAATTCTTTATTACAACAGGTAGAGCAACCCGCGTTAATTATTGCGCTAATAAGGCGCATGTTAGGTGATAAACTCGATCAGCTAGTTGAGTACGATATTCAACGACTTGCTTGGCAAGGCGATGAAAGCGCGTTAATAAATTTTCAGCAGCAGTTAAAACATAACTGGCCTAAATATGAAACCGCCATGTCGAGTTTACGATTGATTGCAGGACACCCTCTTGATGAAGTGCCTAATGCCATTTATTTATCGGCCATGGATAGCTATAGCCAAGGGGTGTTTAACTTATATCGCTATTATCAACACCTCGCTGCCAATAAAGCTCAGGACGAGGTGGCATCATGAGTGCATTTTCAATAGAGATGGTATGCTTTTCTGCCCCAAATATTAGCAGCGTAGATGCATTATTATTTGACGATAACAGTGCTGTTTTTAATGAACTGCAATGTCAGTCTTGGGATGCCTGTGTTTACGATTGCATAATTAAATCTAAAGAATTAATGGCAGAAGTCACAGACAGCACATTGCCGATGATCTGGTTACTACCAGCGTTATCATTTCAAGATGAGCTAAAACAGTTATTAACTCAGAGCTTACAACAGTTATACCCCGATCATAGCAATGAGCTGATTTTTCATGGATCAACAGGTGCACACTCTGCTATAGCTTTGGCCGGTGAAAAAAAATGGCAAAAATTTAATGTAATTGCTTTAGATGCAACCTTTAAAGCAAATAAACAGCAGCAGTTTGTATATCAAGGTGTAGGTGGTGCGTTGGCTGTAGTTGAAATGGTGCCTTGCGGGTGGTCGCAGGTAAGCCATGAAATTGCAGCATCTATTGATTTTAGCAAACATAATCAGCTTGCAGGTATGCTTACGCGATTAGCTGAACAAACAGAGAATAAGATAGATCTAATTTTTGCACCAGGAAATGGGGTAGATGATGATAGTTGGCTAAACAATTTACAGCTACTTACTAGCTTAATTGATGAGCACACATATTACGAACTACCCAATTATAAATTAGGGAAAATAGGCGCACTAGAAGGGTTGGTTAATTTGTACCAATTAACCACAAGCCCTGCAATTGTTGAGCATTTTAGTTATGCATTAATGCTCTCACAGGAGCAAGCTAAGCATCAAGGTGCAGCATCATACTTATGGATAAGTGAGGAAGTACACAGCTAATGCAAAGTAATACCGTTGTTTTACAGGGAATAAGTTACCCAATTTGCCTCGTCGCAGGTAAAGGTTCTGCGCCGTCGGGCTTTGTTGCTGTAGCAGCTAACACGCCGGAAAGTGCCAAAAATCAAATTGCACAAGTCGGCAGTGCGCTTACAAGCGATGCAGCTAAACGTTTAGACGTTATTAACTTGCTTAACCTTGCAGGAGTAAGCTGTTCGCGCGGTTCGTCAGCCCGTGAAACCGCGAGTGTATTAACCCAAGCTTTGGTTGCAGATAAAATTAGTTGCTATCACCAAAAAGCTAAGTCGGCTATTCAAGTAAGCGATAACACCAATAGCGGCGCAGCAGGTAAAAAGCTAAATAGTAAGAGCAGTTCAACTGCCTCAGGTAAAAGTGCCTCTCAAGCGCCGGCTAAAAATAGTGGCGGTGCAAGTAATAATACCCCAAGTGAAGAACCTATCACCAAACAAGAGTGCCGCTCTGATCCAGTTTCTATGCTTTCGGGTGAAGAAATCTTGCCGCTTATTGATTTCACCCTAGCAGGCAGCAAACAATTAATTTGGCGACGCCTATACCGCTCATCGCATGCGGATGTATGCAGTGTGATGGGTAATGGTTGGCGACATGATTTTATGGTGCAGTTAACTGAGCACTATTTACCGCCACCTAAAGTGGGCCCAAAACAAAAGGGCACCTACTGGTTAGAATACCAAGATGAGCATGGCGCTAAACACCGCTTTGAAAAAGTAAAACCGGGGCAATCGAGCTATCAGTTAAGCAGTAATTTGGCGTTGCATTACCAAACTAATGGTAAGCAAGTATTGGTAACCCCAGATGATCAGCACCTTACGTTTAAAGCCGGCGAAAACTCATGGCTGCTCGAAAAAGTTATTAATGAAAAAGGCCAAAGTATTGGTTTTTATTACGATGCGAAAGAGCGCTTGCATCGCGTTGAGGTAAATAAAGCGCGTGGCTGTATTTTAAAATATAACCCGCAAGGGTTGCTGGCAAACATTTCGGCTTACCGTACTGGCGATAACAATAAGCCAGTATTACTTACGCCGTTACTTGCGCAATATGATTATGATGAAAACAAAAACCTCGTTCGCGCGACCAATCAGCAAGGTGAAACAGAGCATTATGGCTATAACGCCGCTAACTTATTAACTAAGCGTACTCGTGCCAGTGGTTTTAGCCATCACTTTGAATGGGACAGTTATTCATCAAGTGCTAAATGTATAAAACAGTGGGGCGATAACAACACCTATACATATCAGTTTGAATATAATTTAGACGCTGGTGAAACAACCTGTATAGACTCGCGTGGGCATAAAGAACACTTTGTACATAACGCGCAAGGTAAGTTAGTTAAGCACACCGACCCTAATGGTAATGTGTGGCAATATGGCTATAACGCACAAGGTCAAAAAATAACGGAAATAAAGCCAGATAGCAGTGAAATAAAATACAGTTATACCCCTTATGGCCAGTTAGAATCAATAACGCAGCCAGATGGCAGTGTCACTAAATTTGCTTACAACCAATTGGGTCAGCGTGTATTAACCACCTTGCCTGATGGCCAAACCATTACCCGTAAATACAGCGTGGCGGGTTTGCTGCAAAGTGAAACCTTTGGCGACGGTCGCACCGTACTTTACAGCTATGACAAATTTGGCCAGCTAACCCAACACATAAATAAAGATGGTCAAGTCACTAAATTTGTATGGAACGAGCAAGGCGAGCTTTTAGCCAAGCACCATAACGATGAGCTTATTCGTTATAGCTACGACAGTTTAGGCCGTGTAAATGCCACCATTAATAACGCAGGTTTGTTGACTCAATATAAATACAATGAGCACGGCCAGCTTGCGCAAACTATTGCCTTTGACGAAAAAGACCCTGAAAACAAACAGCATCAACACTTTAGTTACGATGATGCAGGGCGGTTAATTAGCTCGCAAAACAGTAAGGGTGATACCACCGAGCAGCACTTTGAAGGGCTAAGCCAGCCACATTGTGTTATTCAGCCCGATGGCAGTGCACTGCATTTAACTTACGATAAAGAGCGCAACCTAACCGCTATCGAACGTAGCGACGGCCATGTATACCGCATAAGCTATGACGCTAACGAAAACCCAACGCAAGTTACTGGGTTTGATGGTACGTTACAGCAATATAAATACGATGCTTGCAACCGCCTAACCTCGGTTACACAAAGTGATAAACGCCATGTAAAAATAGAGCGTGATAAATTAGGCCGCGTGATTGCGCAGCATGCAAGTTTAGCAACCGATACTCACATCGTTAATAATGCCAATTACTACAACTATAACCTGCAAGGTAAAATTACCCGTGCGCATAATGCACAATCAACCTTAAAGCAGCAGTTTGATAAAGGCGGGCGGTTACTGCGTGCTGAGCAAGTACATAATCAGCAACAAGCGCATACCCTAAAATACAGTTACGATGACTACGGCAGAAGGCAGTCACTGACCTTGCCAGATTCAAGTACGCTTAAATATAGCTACAATAAATTTGGTCAATTGAGTGGCATTCACTTACAGCAAGCCAATAGCACGGCTGTTGAACTTGCAGCGCTTAGCTATGACAGTCAAGGCAATATTCAAACGCAAAAGTTTGGTAATGACGTAACCCTTACCCAACAATTTGATGTATTTAACCGCTTAACGCAGCAACAGTTAACCCATCCTGCGCAAGCACTATTTGATACCTGTACGTACAATTACGACAGCGTAAACCAGCTGATTGCGCGTAAAGAGGAAGGGGTTAGTAGCCATAACATTAATTTTGAGTACAACAGCCTTGGCCAGTTAATTCAGCAAAATCTTGCCAGTGGTGAGAACACAAAAACTACCCAATACCAGTGGGATAGTTTTGGTAACCCAGTTAGCCAATCAAAAATTCAAAATAACGAGTTAGCCAAACAACAAACTACTCAGCACAATGATGATAGCGATGCTAGTTACGCCAGTAATAAGATTGAAAGCAGTCAGTCAGAAAGCACATGTAATGTAATTCATAGTGAATATAACGATTCAAATGCAGCAACCGCAGCCAATGATTTAAGTGATAATGATGATGTTATCACAGGCATCACTGATGCAGACCGTTTAACCCACTTTGGCGACAGCGACTTTCATTATGATGAGTTTGGTAACCAAATACGCGAAACTGGCAAAGGCATAAAAACCCGTCGTGAATACAACGCGTTTAATCAGCTAAGTTGCTTTAATAACAACGGCACGCTTACTCAATACGACTACGACCCACTCGGGCGTCGTATCGGCAAGCACACCGAGCAGGGTAAAATTGACTACATTTGGGATAACGATCAGTTAATCGGCGAATACCAACACGGTGAATATTCCTGGTATATCAACCTGCCAAATCAATTTCACCCAGTAGCGCTGATTAAGCAAGGCGAGGTGTATTACTACCACCTAGACCAACTGAATACCCCACGTTTTGTTACTAATAACAAAGCAGAAGTGGTATGGGAAAACCAAGCTGATGTGTATGGGTATGAAGAGTCAGAGGTAAGCACTACAAATACCTTTACCCAGCCAATTCGTTTTCAGGGGCAATATTTAGACGAGGAAAGTGGCTTACATTATAACCGCTACCGCTACTACAGCCCTAAACAACAGCGCTTTATAAACCAAGATCCGATAGGCTTAGTGGGTGGGATAAACCATTATCAATATGCAACGAATCCGGTTAATTGGGTGGATCCATTTGGGTTAAGTTGTAAGGAAGGAGATGCTAAGAGGGTTGTTTTTGCTGGCCATGGGATTATAGATGAGACTAAATCTGCAATAGTCCCTGTAGGAAGTACTCTAACGGTATATGCATTTAATGGAGCGACAATAACAGATGACCTTGGGCAATTAATAGAAAGTGGCGGGTCCTTAAATAGTAATGTATATAAAAAGGTATATGTTGCTGGTGATGTTATCCCTGGATATGTTTTACTCGATAACCCTGGAGATATAGAGCTTCTTGATAGTTCAGTTCAAGTTTCTAAACCAACAGATATATCAGAACTTTTAGCCGAAAATGTAGGGGATTGCCATTGGGCTGCATGTGCTTCAATATTTGGGCATGAAAATGAAAATGTGATTCACCATACTGAGGGCATTTTCAAAAAAGAATCAAATAAATTTTATCAATTGCAAGAAGACGGAACTTGGGGGGATTTACCTGACGATAATAGTAGTGATTCTAATCGAGGTCCTGTAGATAAAGGTAGCCGAGGAGAAATTTCTCCAGACAAAAAACAAACTAAAAAGTGGAATAAAAAAATTGTCGAAGATAGAGTTGTGTACCAAAGAGGTGACTTGTTCAACCCTAAATATAAAGATAAGTTTGGGAAAACAAATATTGAGCGAATGAAAAAAGGAAATGCACCCATAGGTCATGATGGTGAGGAGGTGAACCTCCATCATCTTACTCAAGATGAGCCTGGCTCTATGGCTGAACTAGGTTCGGTTTTTCATAGCGAAAATGATAGGTTTCTTCATATTTATACAAACCAATATGATAAATCTTATAAAGGATCAGATAACGAACGGCATCGTTATAGTAGTGCTCCACCTCCTATGGATAGAAAACCATTTAATAAATGGAAGAAAAAATATTGGAAAAATCGCGCAAATGATTATGAATAAGGTGATATATGTCTATTGAAAAGATTAATTTAGCAATAAAAATGATGGAAAGTACTGGAGAAGAGATTTTAACTACGGGAGGAGTGACTAGTTCATTGATTCAGCAAGCAGAGCAAAAACTAAAAATAAAATTTACTGAAGACTATAAATACTTTTTAGAAAAATTTGGCTGTTTAAGCTTTGAAGGTGAAGAGTTTTATGGTTTAACTCGTGATGGGCTAAATTCAGACGCAATTCCATGTGTTATTTTTGCTACTGAGTCAGCGAGAATGCGTGGAGATATTTCCCAATCAATGGTTTACGTAAAGTCTTCAGGTTATGGCCCTTTGTTTAGTATAGACTTATCTGGTGCTGATTCTGTTTTTCCTGTAGTGGAAACCAGTTTGTCCTATAAAAGAGATAAAGAAGTAAACATAGTGGCTGAGAGTTTTGGGGACTTTTTTTATAACGAAATTAAAGATGCAATTGAGGATTTATGATTTTATATAACTGGGAGCGATGATGTTTTATAAAAGAAACGATATTCGTGTTGATTTATTACAAATGGTTGAGCACTTTCCAAGTGA
Source organism: Pseudoalteromonas sp. S1609 (assembly GCF_005887255.1). Taxonomy (GTDB): domain Bacteria; phylum Pseudomonadota; class Gammaproteobacteria; order Enterobacterales; family Alteromonadaceae; genus Pseudoalteromonas. The sequence continues at coordinate 155,310 of NZ_PNDJ01000013.1, forward strand.
AGAAGAGAAAGATGCTTTTTTCGAATGGTTTACGTTAGCTTTAACTAATGTAGAAATTATTAATAAGCTCAGACATGTAGAGGTTTGTCATATCTGTAATGAATTTATGACTTTAAAGTCTACTGGTAAAAAGTTTTCAAGTTATGAATTTAGAATACCTAATGGGGAGTCAGATTTAATTGTTAGCTCTGCAATTTTACATTTTATTTCAGTTCATAATTTAATCCCGAATAAAGTCATTATTAATGCATTAGAGAAAATTAAACCTAGGGTTAATAAAAAAAATATCTGATATTCTTATCTGGTTTCATTGCATTGAAAAGGACCTGATTCTTAAGTTATTACTGCTCTATGAAGCCTATATTGTAAATTAACTTAACACTTCAAGAGGTTGCTTCATTTACGTTAAAAAACAACCTCAGCAAGCAATTTAAAGAAAAATGGGGTGACGAGTATGTAAGTTGTGCAATGTCATTATGGGGTGGAGTTAAGGAATGTTATTCAAAAAGTGAAGAATGTAACTTCACTACACAAGAGCTTTTATTTACAATGAGCTATGAATATGCAGTTGCTCCTTACAGCTCTAGAGAATAATAACGCTATTGAATTTTATAGATGGTGTTTTGAAAATTTAGAGAAAAAACAAGGATAGGTAATGAATAAAATAAACACGGATGTAAATTACAGAACAATGGCGGGCAATGCGCGTTTAGTTATGTTAGGCGAATCGAGCCATAGTGCTGCTGGCTATAAATATGAGGCTATAAAAGCTATTAGGCAGTTAAAGGCTGCGGGTTTTACACATTTTGCTATAGAAATGCTGCCTAGCTCGATGCAGGAAAAAATTGAACTGTATCAACGAACAGGTAAAGGCTTTAACATAATACAGCAATATTTTGATAAATATTGGACACATGGTGATTTTACTCCTCAAGCCTATGGTGAGCTGGTAAAGGCGGCACGCAATGCAGGAATGAAGATAGTTGCATTGGATGTTTCTGTAGAAACGATGGAAGTAATGGATAGTATATGCCCATCGAAAAAAGCCGTGACTGGGGAATGTTTTGATGCGCATACGTTTAGAAACGATCTTTGGGCTTACAATTTAGCTACAATCCTCAAGAGATCTAAGCAGAGTAAAATTGTTGCTTTTATGAGTCGATGGCACGCAGTTAAGAATTTAAAGTATCAAATAGGTATTGATTCTTTAATTAAAGAGCACGGTATTCAAAATGTTCGTTTTATTGATTTTATTGGTGGCTTATCTTGTTACAGCGACAGGCCGTGTAAGGGGATGTCTAGCCAAAAAGAGACCTTGAAAGGACAATACTTCTACAAAGAGGGCTTTCCGTATGAAAGTACGGTTAAATCATTTCAAGTCCACTTACCAGAAAAGCGTATTAATAATGATGGATCATTCCAATGGTAAAAGCACTAGTGACACTTGTGTTAGCAATTAGTTTTTTTGCCTCTATGGATACTAAAGCATCCATGTTTCCGAATATCGATATTAATGATCCGAACTTAACCGTTGAAATTGCAGCTAAGCAATGCGAAAAAAGCTTTATGCATGCACCTAACAAATTAGAAGAATGGTGTGAAAAAGCTTACGAAATGGGTCACTTAGAGTCCTTGTATTATATTGGTATGTATACTGGGGATGGTTCTCGTTATTTGAATGAATTAAATACTCGAATTGAACAAGGTGAAGCTAATGCTATTAACACATTAGCTTGGTTATACCAGAGCGGCCGTTTAGTTAAAAAAGATTTAAGTAAAGCTGCACGCTTATACCAGCTTTATTTAGATCAAGAAAATAATCAAGCAATTACACTTAAAACGTCTACACATTTTGAGTTAGCCACAATTTATAGAAAGTTGGGTATGTGGGATAAAGTAATAACTCATACTCAATATGTAATTAATAATGCAAAAAGAGAGGGTCGTAGGGAGCTTGCACAGAGATGGCGAGATGAGGCCGAAACATCCTTGAAAGAAAGTCATTTGTGAATTCTTCACGCGTATTTAGCTTTTCACTTGGAAGTCATGTGACAAAGTATTTATTAATTAGTGCACTGTTTACTTTTAGCTTAATTAGTAATGCCGGAACTTTATGGCCAGATCTTGATATTAACAACCCAGAGTTGTCTAAAAATACAGTGATGCTTCAATGTCAAAAAAGCTTAATGTATGCGCCTAGACAGCTTGAAAAGTGGTGCGAAAAAGCTTACGACATGGGTGTGTATGGAGCACTGCTTTTTATTGGCCATCATACAGGGGACGGCTCACGTTATGTTAATGAGTTAAAGCGCCGTGTGCTGAAAAATGAAAATTTGGCTATTCGCAGGCTTGCATGGCTTTATGATGGTGGTTTGTTTGTTGAGGAAGATTTAAAGTAAGCCGCACGTTTATATGAGCTTTTTTTAACTCAGGCAGATGAGCCCTATCCAATTCTGTTAAGGTCGATTCATTACGATTTAGCAAAAATCTATACCAAGCTTGAAGATTGGCCAAATGTTATTATTAATGCGCAATATGTGATAGATCAAAAGCTAGACGATGGCTCTGATACTTTAGCTAAAACATTAAAAGAAAATGCCGTAGCAGCAATGAACAATTAAATATCAAATCCAAAAAGGAGCTATAAACGCTAAACTAAAGGCGTTATAGAATTATTATGGAACAACAACACCAACAAACACTAACCAACCTCGTATACGATATTTACGAGGATCCAACTAAAATTGAAGAGCATCAAGAGCTTATTCAACCACTATTGAGCGATTTAGTTGCAACTGCCCCTGTGGGTTTTGAAGGTATGGCGACGATGATCAATACTCACATATCAAACGGGTTTAAGTTTAAAAACCCTAAAATACAAAAATTTGAGCTTGAGTCGGGCTTATTAAAGCTTAAAACCTACCTGCAAAAAATAAACCTTTAATTAGTTTCGTAATTGCCAATACTCTCGGCGCAGTGTGTTGGCTGTAATCAAGGATGATAAATGACTCTTATAAACACCTGCATTTTAATGCTGTTTTTACAGCCATTATTTGTTTATTTAGCACTTTTTAAACAGTCAAAATACAGTGTTAAGCCCAAAAGCTCGTTAGATAATGAAGATTCAATGTTTTTATTTATTGCCCCCGGCTTATCGGTTTTTTACCTTGATCAGTTTTGGGTCGCGCTGCTTTATTTAGGGAGTGTGTGCTTATTGGGTGTATTGCTAGCTAAAATTGTAGAAAGTAAGGCAAACAAGCGATTGACCAGAGACGATTCAATAGGGTTTATGGTCGCCAGTTTTATCTTTTTTGGAATGATAAAGTTAATTATTGTTGCGGTAGCGTATTTTTTTACCGATGACGCTTCGAGCGCGATAATAGAAGATTTAAGCCCAGCTAAAGAGCCCTCATTGACGATTAGCCAAATGTTTAGTGTGGATTATTTGTATAGCCAGTTTAAACCTACGGTTTACTTTTTAGCATTAATGGTAGTGACCTTAGTACTCAAGATTATTGAGTACAAGTTTTCTTTGAAGGAGGCGCTTTCAGGCATACTTATTATGCTAAGTGCTATATTAGTCGGTATTTCCCCATTATTTGGCGAAGCTTATATATTAGGCTTAATTGCTAACTTTTTTATCTTTTTTATAGTGTGCTCTACATGTATTGAAATAGACAAAATAGGGGATGCATCGGGTGGCGCTATTGCTATTTTATATGGCTATATATTAATGATGGGACTTGGGTTTAGCATTATATGTAAGCTGGTTTATGAATTGTTTTTTTAGGGAAAGATTTATTGCTTGTTTTTTGCTCTAAATGCTTGCAGTGCGCTTTGTACCCAATTAGAATAAATTTTAGTTGAAATGGAAATTTCATTAACGCTGATAGTTAAGAGTTTAAAACGTCATTAAATAGCAATACGACACGTGTATTTTGAGTTTAATAGTTTGGAGCTTGTATATTTTGTTATCGCGTTTTAAAGCTTACTTTTTGGTAGTTGTATCTATTACTATTATTTTTACTACAACACAGGCTTGTGCAGATATATTTGGTTTTTTTAATAAGCAAGATTTTGTTTTATCGGCTTCGGTGAAAGGGCAATTGTTAGATAAAGGGCAGCCTGTTGCAAATACTAAGGTTGTACGTGCACTTACTTATGGTGATGAATATAAAGATGAAGTAATAACCGATCATAATGGTTTTTTTACCTTCACAGAAAAATCTATAAAAACGAGTAAGCCTGCAAACATGTTTGATAATGAATCACTGGTTCAACATGTTTATTTAGAAAATGGTACGCCTGAGGGCGTTGTTCTTTGGTACATAACCGTGTCTATGCACGATGGGAGTGATACCCTAAAAAGCTTACTCGCTGACTTAGAGTGTGATATTGCCAAAGACCCACAAACATACGACATACCTATAGAAGAAGAGCCAGAGCACTTCTTTACGATATATGGTGCATACATTTGATTTATTGGAGATTATATTTTTGATGGAGCGGTTTAAGTTGCCATTACTCATTGTAGTTGTGGCTATTCTAATTTTATTTACTACAACACAGGTTTTTGCAAATATGTTTGGTTTTTTTAGTAAGGAAGATTTTGTGTTATCAGCTCCAGTTGAAGGGCGTTTGCTTTTTGATGAGCAGCCTGTTGCTGGTAAAAAGGTATTTCGTAGACTAAATTATGGCGATGAATATATTGATGAAGTAACAACAAGTAGTGATGGTCGTTTTTCTTTCCCTAAAAAAGTTATCAAAACATCAAAGCCATCAAACATGTTCGACAACGAATCTGTTATACAACACATATACACATTAGATGAGAATGCAAAGGAAGTTACTATTTGGGCTGTTAGGCTATTTCCTTATGAGCATAAAGATACGCTAACCAAATACTTAAGTAATTTGGTTTGTGATATCGCAAATGAGCCAGAAACATTTGATATAGCTGCTAAAGATAATAAGCAGCATACATTTGCAGTTTTTACCACCTGCAAGCTCTAACGTTTAAAACCAATAAAAGGATTTAAAATGAATACGTTAACACCTACTCAGGCAGTCCAATTAGCTTCACTTGCTTATGATGCTAAAGAATTAAAAAATACAAAACTATTAAATGGGCTATTGCATGCATCCTTACGAGATCAGTTTGATTTTTCTATCAATAATAGATCCATACAAGGTGTGTCAGGCGGGTTTTTCTCTCATTTATTTGGTTTAAGTACTGGGTTTGGCCTTGTTGCACACGGTAAAAATTCATTTCAAGGTGATTCAGTAATCACTATTCGTGGCACGGCTTCTCTTAGAGATGGCCTAACAGATGCGCACTTTGGTTTAAGCGGTGGCTCTAACGGCAGTATGGTACATGCTGGATTTAATAAAACCTTTTATAGTATGAAACCTGCACTACAAGAGTTCGTTGCTGCAAATATAAGAGATAAAATGACCGGCTGTGTGCATATTGTTGGCCACAGTTTAGGCGGGGCATTGGCTACGCTTTCAGCCGATTGGATAAAAGCAGAGTATTCGTTGCCGGTTAAATTATATACGTTCGGCTCGCCAAGAGTGGGGCTTGATAACTTTTCACGCGCTGCTACCTCACGTATAGATAAAATATACCGTTGTACACACGGTGCTGATCCGGTTACAAAAGTACCTTTGTGGCCATTTTCACATGCGCCCTACAATGGCCAAGAAATTCGCCTTGATAACGGTCAGGGTCTTAAAGGCGCAGCACACAAGTTAAGTGGTACGCCAGGCTATGTTAATACCGCAAACAGTAATGATTGGGGTAATTTAACTGTAAAAGCAAACCACTTTTTAAGCACGCCGGTACGTTTGAAGTTTGAAGACAGAAATCAAGCTTCATTTAGTTCGCATTGGGCAGATAAACTTGGCGCTGCGTTAGTTACCTTATTAAAAGATTCGGGCTACTACAGTGCTGTTGCGGCGCAAGCAGCCATAGGTACAGGTTTAACTTTTTACGATATGCTCGCGCGAACGCTGGATAAAATAGCCAAAGCGTCAGCTTCATTTGCAACACAAACCTTAGGTTTACTCGGGCACATGTTAGTGTTTGCTGGCAAAGTTATTAGTAAAGCCGTAGAGCTGACTTACAGTTTTATTAAATCGGTATTTGATTCAACTCTAGGGGCATTATATCGCGCTGCCCGAGAAGGCTTAAATGGTCTAGATTAAGGTTTTATAAGCCTTAATCTCGCTCTAACAAAATGGCACCACTTTGGGTTTCACCTAAGTGGTCGTCTTTGTTATAAATAGGGCACTTACTCATTGATAAACACCCACAGCCAATACAGCCATCAACCCGTTCACGTAAACGTTGCATATAAGCAATACGCTCATCAAGTTTCTTTTGCCATTGTTTTGAGAGTGCAGACCAGTCTTTTTGTGTTGGTGTACGCTGCTCTGGTAACGTTGCCAGAGTTTGTTTAATTTCTTCGAGCGTGATCCCCATCGCTTGTGCTGCTTTTATAACTGCTACTCGCCTTAGTACATCTGGTTTAAAGCGTCGTTGATTGCCACTGTTTCGCCAACTGCGTATTAGCCCTTTATTTTCGTAAAAGTGCAGTGTAGATACCTTAACGCCACTGCGTTTAGCGACAAACCCAACCGTTAAGTTGGCTTCAGTAAGCTTTTTTTGTACCGCCATCACTTTAATTCCTTTTAAAAATTAAATTATTTCTTATTGACCTGAACTTAACTTGAGGTTTTAAGCTTTGCTCCATCATAAAAAAAGGAGCTAACCCAATGCAAGAAAAATCAGCACACAATATCGCAATCATATATTCAAGTGGACGTAAAAATGGCAATACTACCGCGCAAGTTAATGCCTATAGTAAGCAACAAAGCGGCATTGTTTTTTGCTTAGATGATTATGTTATTTCACCTTATCGCTACGATAAGCAGTATCACAATGATGATTTTTATAATTTGTTTGAAGTGTTACTTCGTTACGAACATTGGGTAATTGCGTCACCTATTTATTGGTATAACACCACGCCAAAAATGAAAGCATTTATAGATAGGATCACAGATTACATGGATGATGAGGCGTTACAACCGAAACTTAGAACTTTACGACAAAAACAGTTTTCACTGCTGTCTAATGCTGCATCTCCCTCTGCGCCGGATGCATTTATCGATATGTTTAAACATACATTCAATTATTTAGGGATGACGTTTATAGCGCACTCACATGTTCAGGCTAGTTAATTGCTTTAAATAGCGTTAGGGTAGGCTAAGCCAACAATAAAATGGAAACTTATGAAAACATCACTTTTAGGTCTTAGCCTTCTTTTAACTAGCTTTAGTAGTTTGGCAGCAGAGCCTGCGCCTGTTATTAAAGACTATGGTTATTTTTATAATGTGCCCGAGCATGTGTCTGATTTAAACCAAGCGCAGTTTAAAGTTGCCTTTGATGTAGGTAAAGGCGCTGAAAAGGGCGTGCAAAATAATCATATTAATTCGTTAGCGCGATTTATTAATATGCATGTGGCTCACGGCGTAAAACCAGAAAATATTCAGCTTGCGCTGGTGGTACACGGTGAAGCCAGCGTTGATGTACTGAAAAACAGTGATTATAAAGCTCGGTTTGAAAAAGATAACAAAACCGAATCTTTAATTAAACAGCTGCTTGCTAATAACACGCAGGTATATGTATGCGGGCAGTCGGCAATGCATATGAAGGTAGCAGCAGATCAGCTTATACCTGGGGTGAAAATGGCGCTTTCAGCGATGACAGCCCACGCCCAGTTACAGCAACAAGGCTATACATTGAATCCGTTTTAATGAATATTCTGTGTTTTGGTGATTCTAATACCTTTGGTATTTCTCCTGTTGATGGCAAACGGCTGAGCGAAATTGAACGCTGGCCTACTTTATTAAAGCAGCAGTTGGGCACCGGCTTTGAAGTGATTGAAGCCGGGGAGCCTAATCGTACTTTAGTCAATAACCCCCCGTTTATGGGAGATAAATCGGGCATTAAATATTTAAAACCGTATCTGGAAGCGCACACTGTTGATGTTGTTATTATTCAACTCGGTACTAATGACTTAAAAGCACGTTTTGCACTGTCTGCTATCGATATTGGCAAAGCGCTTGAGGAGTTAATTTTAGCCATTAAAGCGTTTTATCACGGTAACGCACAGCCAAAAGTAATCATATTGAGCCCGCCCAAGGTTCATGAAGTGGGAAGTTATAAAAGTATTTACGCAGGTGCAGGTATAAAAGCTGAACAATTATCTATTGAATTTAAAGCTGTCTCTGAACGCCAGGCATGTGTGTTTATCGATGGCTTTTCACTTCTTGCTGCTTGTGAAAGTGAGGGGGTTCATTGGCCATCTGAAGAACATAAGCGCCTTGCAAAGCAGCTACTACCCTTTGTTTAAAGTAGTGTGCGAGAGAGTTCTTTATATGATTTGCCAATTTTAACAATAGCCCCTGTGGTTAGTTCAACATTCTCATGATTAACCGCAGTCACTTTGTTTTTATTAATTAAATACGATTTATGAATTTGTATAAATGTATCTGCTAGCTGTTCACTCAGTTGCTTAAGTGTCGCTGTGGCAAGCGTGGTATTCTGCGCTTGATGCAACTTTACATAATTACCGTAAGCTTCAATATATTCAATGGTGTCTAACACGAATTTTCGTTTTTCTCGGTCTACTTTAAGCGTTATACATTGGGGCTGTTGGTCTAAAGGCTGTGCCGCACGTTGACACACTTTGTTGAGAGCTTGCTTTAGCCTCGGCGCTGAAACGGGTTTGAGCAAGTAGTCTGTAACATTTAAATCAAAGCCAGCTAAAGCATACTCTTGATAGGCACTATTGATAATTACTTGCGGCGGGTTAGCAAGTGCTTTTAATAGCTCAAGGCCTGTTAACTCTGGCATATTAATGTCGAGAAACACTAAATCAATGCCCGGCTTGGCAAGCACACATAAGGCATCTTTAGCGCTATAGTATTGACCTACTACATTTATATTGGAGTGTGCAGTTAAATGATGCAGTAGGACTTGGTGCGCTAATGGCTCGTCATCAACAATAATGGCTCTTATCATTTTTACAGCTCCAAGGTCAGTGTTGTTTGCCACATTGCATCTTGCTTATGGGTTATTAGTGAATGTTTATTAGGGTATAAAAGTTGCAGTCGTTTTTGTAAATTAGCGAGCCCCATCCCATGTTCTTTTTTTACTACTCGAGCGGGTATTGGGTTGGTGCAATAAAGCGTTAAAACATTGTCATTGATTGTTATTTTAATTGATACGTGTGTTTTGTCGCTCGCGGGCTCAACCCCATGTTTTATGGCATTTTCAACAATAATAATCAACAGCAGCGGTGTGATTTTTAGGTCGTCACAATTGTGCGGCCAAACAAGGTTAAACTTACACTTATTCGCACTTCTTATTTTTTGTAATTCAATAAAATTTTTAAGGTAGTCTAGCTCTTTTGCCAGTAGCACGGATGGCTTTTGCCCTTCATACACTGTGTAGCGTAGTAAGTCTGCCAAATGTAGTACTAACTGTGGGGCTTGCTCTGATTTTGTCAGCGTAAGTGCATATAAGTTATTTAACGTATTAAATAAAAAATGAGGGTTAACTTGTTGTTGGAGTAATTTTAGTTCGGTTTGAGTTTGCTGTTTAGCGACTTCATTTAACTTGCTGTGTTGCTGTTGACGCTCAAACGCCAAAATAATAGGGGTACTTATAACAAGAAAAAGCAGCATAAACTGATAATTAAACTTACTAAAAATATTTTGATCGCCACTTGGTGTGAGGTTAGCAACGCCGTGGGGTAAGTCATTAATGGGTAACGATAGAACGGCAGCTATCAACAAAGGTGTTAATACCAGCATTACAATAACGCAAACGGCTACAAATAAAAATACGCCGTGAACAGCAAGCAAGTGGCGAATGAGGAAGTATCGGTTAAATAAATATAACCCGTAAACAATTGCAGTATAAACGCCTAGTTGCCAAAAATAAGTGATAAATTGACCAAACTGCGAGACGACTTTACTTGGATCAAAAATTAAATTAAATGGTTGATTTAATAGTGGGTCTTCATGTGTATTGAGTACCCCAGCCATTAGAAAACACCAGCCCAAAAGAGTGAGTAACACTACATTATCCAATGATATTAATGAACTTAGCCGTTTGCTATTGAGTGAAGGCTGAGTGACAACACGTTGAGATATCAGCCATGTTAGGCTTGCTGCCGTACACAAGGCCCAGCCTTGCGGTGCTAAATAGTGCCATTGAGCAAATTGTGGAAGCAGCACACCGAGCGCGTATATCAAGATAGGGTAAGCAATAAAACCTAACAGCCAGCTCATTAAGGCTAGTCTCAATGGCTGTTGAAATGCAATTGCATGGGCGATTAAAAAAGGCAGGCATACTAAAAGAAGTTGCAGGTTTATTTGTAAGTAAAGCGGTGTTGAGCTGAGCCTTAACGATAGAAAGCGAATATGGGCTTCAAGTAAAATGGCAGCCAATAACGGCAATAAGGCAATGACATATTTTACCTTAATCCGTTGTGATAAAAAGGAAATAACCGTCTGCACATTTCACCTTAATATAATTTTAACTTCACACTACTTTACCCTTTAAACATTATTAACACATCTTTACGTTGCTAAAAAACCACAAATAATGATGAAAGTAAGGTTTTTAATGATGAGCAGCCAATCGTTACTCTTATCCCTTAGTTATAGGCTTTGATCATTACTTGCTAGCTGATTTGGAAGGTGTTGCTTAATGTGACTATTCGTCAATTAAGGAACGCAATAGATGCTGACACTTACAAATATAAATAAAAAATACCCAGATGGCACGCACGCTTTAAATGATGTGTCGGTTCATTTGCCTGTTGGCATGGTTGGTTTACTTGGACCAAATGGGGCGGGTAAATCAAGTTTAATGCGCACCCTAGCGTGTTTGCAAAGTGTGGATAATGGTCAGGTAAATTTTGATGGCTTAAATGTGCTGCAACATCCCGAACAGATGCGCAAACAGCTGGGCTATTTACCGCAACAATTTGGCGTCTATCCAAATATGAGTTGTATTGCATTGTTAGAACATATTGCAACGTTAAAGGGACTCAATAAAAAAGATCGAAAGCAGCAAATAGAGGAGCTTTTGGCACTATTAAATTTATCTTCGTTTGCGAATAAAAATGTGAGCCACTTTTCGGGTGGGATGAAACAACGTTTTGGTATTGCTCAAGCGTTGTTAGGTTCTCCTAAACTGATTGTTTTAGATGAACCAACCGCAGGGCTTGACCCTGCTGAGCGCGAAAGTCTCAATAATTTATTGGTGACGATTAGTAAACAACGCCTAGTGCTGTTATCTACGCACATTGTAGAAGACATAGAAAATCAGTGTCACTTTGTTGCAATGATTAACCAAGGCCAGCTAATTCAAAGTGGTGAAGTAGCCGCCCTTATCAAGCCATTGCATGGATGTGTATGGCTGCTAGACACCCTGCCTAGTGAACTACCGCAAGAGAGTTTGGTACTAAGCAAAAGTTATCGGTACGGCAAACCTTCATTTCGTGTTTATGCTACAACGACCCCTGCTGAAAGTGCGATACCCGCAGAAGCGACACTGCAAGATAGCTATTTTTATGAATTGAAAGCAAGAGGGTGTCACGCATGTTATTGATCAATGAACTGCGTTACATCACTCGTCAGCCTCTGCTTTGGTTGTGCTTTTTAGCAGCGCCTTTGTTTGCGTATACATTGTCAGCAGGGTTAGCTGTTGAAGGAAGCGATGCGATAAACCAGTTAAAGCTGCACCTAGTTGCCCTACAAATGATGCAACTAGCTTTACTGACAGGCGCGCTTGCACCGACAATTTTTTTACGTGATCAAATACACAATATGCACGAGCTTGTAGCAGCGACTCTTATTACTTTTAGAAAGCGAGCTTGGTTACGTTTGAGCGCTTTGGTGATGTGTGTGTTTGCGATTGCGTTTATTAGTATGCTGGTGGTTGTAACACAGTTACTCAGTAACGGGTTTGACTGGCATATTATTAATCTACTGTTTGTTAATAGCCTTTTTATGTTGTTTCCTAATGCGTGTTTGCTCAGTGTCATTGCCCTGTGGTTTTGTCAAAAGTTCAGCAGTGCTTTGGTGAATTATGTGGTATTTGCAGTTTTATGGATTGGCTACTTACTACTTGCAAGTGTTACTGGTAACCCAATACTGGCGGGCAGTAGTATTATCAGTGAAACTAGTTATCAACTGTTTATATGGTTAGACCCTTTCGCATACACCGCGATTATAGCTAGCTTTAGTGAACCACAAGGCTGGATCATAGCTGTTAATCGGGTGCTGATATTATTACTCACAAGTCTTATTTATTTTAGCGCTGTTGCAAGTAATCAGTCTAACTCGTTTAGTAAGCCAGTAAAAAGTGCAGTGAGCAAGCTACAACCCGTTACGGTAGCAAATGCCTCGTACCGACCTGCGGCTGCACAAAGTCATGGTCTAGCGATATTTATCACATTTTATAAAGTAGCGCTTTTCAATGTGTTAAAGCATCCAATAACATGGATAGTTTTATTAGCTTGGCTATTCATGGTGTTTAATAGCGTAGCCTCTTCTGCTGCTTATGCTGAGCCATTGAGTGTAATCAATGCAACAACCAGTATCGATGCAATTAGTCACTATGCATTTGATATGCAAATACTGTTTGGGTGTTTGCTGATGGTGCTTTGGAGCTGGCAAATCAGTTGCTATGCACGGCGCTTTAATATGGCTGAGCTAATTGCTGCTACGCCTATCAAAACGGCCACTATTTTATATAGTCAATTATTGGTATTGGCTACTTTGGTTATTACTTTTTCAACAATGAGTTTTGTGGGAGCCTCTTTAGCGCAGTGGTTTATTGATAGCCAATATGACGCTTACGACCATGTATATGTTTTGTGTTTATCGTCACTGCCCCTGATGCTAATTGGCTGGGTAACGGTATGCGTATTTAATATTTTTCGCTCAACACTGGTTGCAGGAGCAATCGTTTTTGTGATGCTGTTGCTAAAATTTACACCCGTTATGACTTATTTAGGACTCACACACACATTTTGGAGCCTAGCTTGGACGCCATTGCAGCCGCCGAGTGAGTTTTGGGGTTACCGGGCAAGTATCAGCAGTTATTGGCCTTATATGCAGGTGTGGTTGCTGGCCGGTATAAGTTTTATATTGCTAACGTGTGTATTTAGTCATCGCGGTGCGGGGTTTGATAGGCGTGCGGTTGTGCGAAAAGATGCATGGCTAATAATGCCAGTGTTGCTCTGCGTTGGCTTATTTGTGCAATTACATCTACGCTTGGTTGATGAAAAACCGCTTACCAATTCGCATAAACGTGAAGCGTTTAAAGCCAATTATGAAAAAAACTTTGTAGATTGGCAGCATAAGTTGCAACCTCAAGTTAGCCATATTGATGCAAAGATTGATTTTTACCCGCAGCAGCAGTTTGTTAAGTTTGATCTGACTTACACTTTAAAAAATCGTCATCCAACGGCTATTAAGCAAATTTTAGTTGGCAGGGCTGGGTTTTATAAATGGGCGGATGTAAAGATTGCTGGCGCAAGCCAAATTGCGTTTTACCCTGAGTTAAATCAAGCTGTTTATGAGTTTGATATTGCATTAAAGCCACATGAAACACGGCAATTAACAACACAATTTGAGATTCATCAAGCAACCTTGTGGCCTGCTGGTGGGCATCAAATAATTACGCCTGAATTTAGTTATATTCGTGCGGTTCCTGCGTTGCCAACCATTGGCTATCAAGTTAATTATGAGCTAACCGATACACAGTTGCGCGCTCAATATGGTTTGCAGCAAAAGGCACGGCCTTTAGCTTCAACATTATTTAATGAACAGCAAAAAAGGCCTAAACACTATAAGCGTATAACGATGTCGAGCAAAATATCAACCGCAGCGGGGCATCAAGTTGTGACGCAGGGCAAACAAATTACACATCAACGTGAGCAGGGCCGTGAGATATTTGAGTTTAAAACATTAAGTGAAATTAATAACTTACCAGCTTGGCTGTCAGTGCCTTTTACTGCTGAAACTAAAAAGCATGATGGTGTTACGTTACAAGTATTTGCAAAAAAACAACAGCTGATTGAGCGTTCAGATGCAATTGCTGTTAATTTTCAAGCGATGATGGACACACTTGATTGGTTTAAAAATAATATTGTTGCTTACAAACCAAAGCAATTGAGCATAATTGCGGCCCCACCTTTTGGGGGCACTGGCTATGCTTTACCACAAATAATATTAGTTGAAGATACCGTCGGCTTTAGGGCTCGGCCAAGCGATGATGCCGGTTTTGATCAGCGTTATCGCCGTGCAGTGCATGAAACCGCGCATCAATGGTTTGGCCACGATATTGGCAATAGTGTGTCTGCTGACAGTGCCTTTCTAATTGAATCGATGGCCAAATATATTGAGTTGGTAGTAATAGAAAGATATGACGGAAAGGCCGCTATGAACGCTTTGGTCGATTACGAAACAAAGCGTTACGAGCAAGCATCACGTATGGATATTATCGAAAAAATGGCATTGATTGATTCAACAAAAAGCTATGAGCAATACTCAAAAGCCACTATTGTATTTGCAAAACTAAGGAAAAAAATAGGCGATGAAGCGATAATTAAGGCACTTAACTTAGTATGGGAAAATCATTCTCACCCTAATATGCCTGCTACTTCAATGGACTTTATTTTTGCGTTAAAAGAGCAAGTTAATCCACAGCTAAGTAGTTTAATTGATAAGCTGTTCTTAGAGATATGACAATCTTCAAGTCGCCAGCGGCTTGGAGTTGACTCTAAATTGCTTTAACTAAACGTGTTGTACTTCGCATAATGTGATGGCGAGAGGGTGTTGGCCGTTCGACTTAATTGCTTTACAGAGTACTCCACTACGAAGGTATACCAAAAGAGCATTGTGTTTTGTAGTTGATTTAGGTAATGTAATGAAATTGTTTCAGGGATGGTAATTATGTTAAGTAAAAAATTTGCCTTTATTAAAACAACACCTAAATCTTCTTCTCACTCATTTTGCTATACAACGATTATAAGCACTTTAAAAGCGCTTTTTAATGAAATAAAAATGGATGACTCACTCCCTAAAGTCGAGTTACGTCAAACCTTTGAACTTTATCTCGTTGATGGTGCGGATAAAGATTGGCACTCATTAATCCCTGCCGAACTAATCTGTTTAGCTAAGCAAAATAAGGTGATTTTATTTAACGTTGAGCCAAATGCTGTGTGTGAGAAAAACTTATTATTAAATCACTTCAATGGTGTTTTTTATAGTTCAGATGCTGCAGAGGATATTTTTAAGGCGCTTGTAAGAATAACCGACGGCGAGCTATGGTTTACCCGTAAAGTGATTTCTGATGCATTCAAAGATATATTGAATGCAGCTTCATCTAACAATTTACTGCATGACGACATAGTGCTTAGTAAATCGGATTACGAAAACTTAACCAAACGTGAAAAATCGGTGATTCAATTAATAGCGCAGGGTGCGAGTAACGATAAAATAGCGAACAAACTCAATATTAGTGATCACACAGTGAAAACTCATCTTTATAGTGCGTTTAAAAAGACTCAATCACGTAATCGTATAGAGCTTGCAAATTGGGCACAGCGCTACATTTCGGTATTACTTCCATTAGATAATTAAATAAAAAGGCTATTTGCATAGCCTTTTATTTTTTAAGCTTGTTTTTTAGCCCAAAGTCCCCGATCTATGCCTTTAGTAATTAAATCAGTAAGCGCTTTTTCTATGGCTTGTGTCACACAAATACTCATAGGTTCGTTATCACTAAATCCAGCTTCGGCTTCGGCTAAACGTTTGTAACTAACATATCTAAAGAAGCCTGCTCGCATTTCTTGGCTCAATACTTTTTTGCTGGTGGCTACTGATAATAGTACTTGGCCAGTTCTTACATCGACTGCACGCAAATAAATTGAAATTGCATCTTCACGATATAGCTCTGAGGCACCAATCCCAAAGTATTCCATTCCTAATCCGCCAGTTTTTACATTGGTATCGTAGCTAATTATGCCACCTTCTAAAATAATTTTTGCGGTGGTTAATGGCGGAAGCTCGCCCTGATTAGGGTTAGTCGCTTGTGCCGCTCTAATAATTTTTCGCTCAGTCAAAATGTTTTGTAAACCCTCACGTTCAACCGGCGTAAACCAGTCAGACTCATGTAATGCTTGCACTAAAATAGAGTTTGCACCTTGAGTGACGGCCGTTGAAAACGAGCTAACATTAGTTTGTGGTTTATATTGACCGGTTTGATCGCGAAATGAATAAACCGAAACTGGAATGCTACCTGCAGGTTTAGGTAAGCTTTTTAAGTCAGAAAAAACATCTGTTGGCTCTAACGTTACCGCACTTTGTTTTGATGGGGGAATTAAATTACCCATAGTAGAGCAACCACTAAGAGAAAGAGCGATTGTTATTATAATTACTTTATACATTATCCAAACCTCGGTACTTCGATAACCACAACCGAGTCATCAATTATATTTGTTATTCTAACCGTGATAGTGTCGGTTGTACTGGTGATTACTTCTATTTGATAATCACCACTCATAAATATTGAATCTTGGTTAAAAACACTGTCTTCAATATTTTCGCCAAAAGCCATGTCGGTGATTTCTCTCACCATCCTATTTAAGTATGTTCGCTCTAATGAATCCTGAAATTGCTCTGCATACCCTTTTTCGATCACAGGCGCTTTATGCTTATTTTGTGCTTGTGCCTTACTAAGCAGCATATTGGCATTGAGAGGGTTGCCGCCAAAGCTCGGGTTAATAGGGGTGTAAATAATTTCAGTTGCGGAGACTGAAAAGCTTAAAGTCGTTATTATTGTTAATACTATTTTTTTCATTGTTACCATCCATTCAATGCCATGTCAGGACTCGCTGTTTGCATATTCGATCGCGCCATTGCGTCCATTACAGAATGTACTGCTTGCTCTACCCGCTCGTCCAAAGGCTCTAGCTTTCGTCCCAAGTGGGTTGCATAAATTATCTTATTATTCATTATTAATACTAATTTGGTGCCAGCACGGGGTATAACCGTTTCTTTTATTTCTACATTGAAGCCTGCTGTTGAGGGGAATTCGCGCCAATAGTTTGAAAATTCACTATAAAATTGATACCCAAAGCGGCTAATACTTTTGTTTAGAAGTAATCCATCGATTTCTAAATCATCACTGGCATTACTCCAAGGAATAAAAAGAGTTAAAAGTATAAAAAAATAGTTATATTTATTATTTTTCATAGTTAAATAAGGGAGAGGGTTACTCTCCCTTTCTCATCAATTACATTTGTGTAATTGTTGCAGTGTTACCATCACCGATTTGCGTGACAGAGAATGTACTGTTAAAGCCAATTACGTTACCTTCAACAGTATTGTAATTACCTGTTTGAGTAACAGAGAATGAAACGTTTTCACCACCTAGTAAAAGCGCTGAATCTCCGGTTCCACCTACCCAGTTTCCCTCACCTTGTTGTGCAATATCAATAGAGTGATTACTGCCCTCTACCATTAAGTCAATAACGTTGATATCACCATTTTGAGCGATATCAATTTGGTTTGCATTACTATCAAGAACACCCGCTAGTGTAACAATGGCTTCGTTTTGGTTACCGACTTGATTAACATCAATATCGTTATCGTTTGATGTAAGTGAGACATCAGGGTATGAAGACTGCACTAAAATTGCGTTTTCATCACCACCTGATTGGCTAAGGTCAACATCATTGCCATTACCATTAAAATTAGCTAAATGAACCGAGCTGGAATTACTAACTTGAGTTACTGTAAATTCATTATTTGATCCAATTACACCCATGTATACTTCATTAGTGTTACCAACTTGCATTGCTGTAAGCTCATTGTTATCGCCCATTAGCTCAGTTGTTGCAAGGTTCTCATCACCAACTTGATTAACTGTTACTTCGTTGAATGAACCGTCAAAAAGACCAGACTCAATAGCATTGTCTGAACCTTCTTGGTCTAGTTTTATTTCATTATCATTGCCAGTAACGGCTGCAAAAGTAATCGTATTGTTATCACCGCTGCTTTGTTCAATAGCTATTTCGTTTGCATCACCAGCTATATCAGTGAATGTAACAATGTTGCGTGAGCCATCTTGGCTAACATCAATTTCATTTTCGTTGCCACGTAATGACTCTATTTTAAATTCATTCCACGTGTCTGTTTGTTCAATTTCAATTATGTTTTCATCACCAGATAAGCTAAGTATTTCAAACTCTTGCCACATACCTGACTGAGATGAAATAATTTCGTTGCCGTTACCTCTCATGTCCATGTTGTAAAACCAATGGCCGCCATCACCTTGTTCTACGTCAATATTATTGTCGCTACCGGTGATAATATTGATTGCTTCATTATTCTGGAATAATCCTTGGCCGAATTGAGAAACATAAACGCCGTTATGATCACCCGTAATACGAGTAATAAAACCATTAGCGATACCATCTTGCGCATAAGTCTGTTGGTTGTTATCACCCGTTGTTTCAACTTCGGCGTAATTACCATTTTGTAATTGAGCTATTTTAACATCGTTATTGTTACCGACTTCAGTAGCTAGTGCAGTATTGCCATCCCCATCTTGAGATACTAATGCTGTATTATCAGAAAATGATTGTTTAACTGTTACGGCATTTTCAATGCTACTTACAGATACTTTAGATGCAAGCTCAGAAGTTGAACCCGCTTTTGATTCTGTAGTTGCGTTTGCTGTAAAGCTTGCGCCCATTGCAATTGCAATAGCACAGCTTAAAAGTGATTTATTCAATTTCATTATTATTCTCCTTGAAATGCAAAATTAAACACCTTGGTTGTTTATTAAGTTTTAATAAGGTGTTTGTCGTTACAGCATGCCGTGCTGTTAAATGTGTGATTAACTTTTATTCTTAAACGTAAGGTGCGGTTTTAATCATGAATGTAGAATCTAGCTTTCAGTGCTTGAACAGTATGTTTACTGTTATCTACTTCATAACTGCTCAGTCACTGTATTCTTCAATGAACCTATTTTGAATCATCTTTTTTAATGGTATTTAAAGCTGTTTAGTTTCAATGACTTGAAATTAAATTTTTGATTTATATTTATTTCTCACTAAAATCCAATAAAAAATAATGAGTTAATGATATGTTAAAATTAATGAGTTTAGCTCATTAAAATGGATGTTTTTTATGTTTTTATCACTGTATTTCTAGTTAAAAGTAATGATTTTGTACCTTATTTTGTTTTTTTACTTGAGTTAGTCGCTGTTTAACCGTTTTCTTAGCACTTGCCACGTGATTGCTTAAATTCTTATACGTAAATTTTCCACTTAGTACAGCTAAGTTAACTTAATTACGGATAAAACGATGAAAACAAAATTATCTATTATTACACTTGCACTTTTACCTTGTTTAGCTGCGGCGAAATTGCCTGATGTAAACAGTACGACTCAAAAAGTTACTGCGAGTAGTGACTCAATTATTGTTAAATATAAAAAGAATGCTTCGCCGGAAATGCGTAAGCAAGCTCGTTCGTTAGTAAAAGCCAAAATATCTGATCTAAATAACGATGAAATTGATGATAACTTCACTTCGTTATTTTCAGGCCGCCTCGCTAAATTTAAAATATCAGGAATGAGCGCTAAAGAAGCAATTGAGCGCTTAAAATCACATCAAGCTATTGAGTATGTTGAGCCTGATTACCGAGTGAGCATAGCAAACGCAACTAATGATCCTCGCTTTGAAGATTTATGGGGCTTAAATAACGAAGGCCAAACTGGTGGTACGGTTGATGCAGATATTGATGCACCTGAGGCTTGGTCAATTTCAACTGGTAGCCGTGATATTGTTGTAGGTGTTATTGATACTGGTGTAGATTATAGCCATCCTGATTTAGCTGCGAATGCGTGGGTAAATAGTGGTGAGATTGCTGGAGATGGTATCGATAATGACGGCAACGGTTATATTGATGACGTACACGGTATTAACGCGATTACCGATGCTGGCGACCCAATGGATGACGAAGGCCACGGCACACATGTATCAGGTACAATTGGTGCCAGTGGTAACAATGGTGTTGGTATTGTTGGTGTAAACCATGATGTATCTATTGCAGGTTGTAAGTTTTTAGCTGCAGATGGTACAGGTTCTACATCTGGCGCTATTAAATGTATTGACTACATGGTAGGCCTTAAAAACTCAGGTGTTAACCTTCGTGTATTAAACAATAGCTGGGGCGGTGGTGGTTATAGCCAAGCACTTGCTGATGCGATTACTGCCAGTGAACAAGCTGATATTTTATTTGTAGCTGCTGCTGGTAATGATGCGGTAGACAACGATGTAAATCCTCATTACCCATCTAATTATGAAAATGACAATGTATTATCTATTGCAAGTACTGATAGTCGCGACAATATGTCTGGCTTTTCACAATGGGGTTTAACCAGTGTTGATATGGGCGCGCCAGGTAGTGCTATTTTATCAACCATTCCAGGTGGCGGTTATGCAAGCTATTCTGGCACATCAATGGCAACACCACATGTAGCTGGTGCTGCTGCACTTGTATTGTCAGTAAATCCAGATCTAACATCACTAGAGCTTAAAGAGTTACTTATGTCTAGTGGTGATGCTAATGCGGCATTAAATGGTAAAACGGTTGCAGGTACACGTCTAAATGTTAACCAAGCAGTCATTGATGCTGATCCAACTCCTGGGTTTAAATTATCAGTATCACCTGTTTCTCAACAAGCAACAGTTGGTGATACGGTTACCTATACCTTTACAATTGGTTCAGTTGCACAATGGGATGGTGACGTTTCACTTGCTTTGGCTGCTGATCTTACTGACGCATCACTAAGCGCAACTACAGCTCGTCCAGGTGATGAGGTTGTATTAACGGTAGCAACTAATAGCGATACTCAGTGGGGTAATTATGACTTTACTGTAACTGCTTCAACAGACGAGCAAGTTAAAGATCAAACAGTAAGCTTAATGCTGCAACCTGCTGGTTTGAACGACTTTACTTACAGTAGTAATGAACGCGTTGAGATTCCGGATAACTCACCTGAAGGTGCAAGCTCTGTTATTACTGTGGCCGATGATTTAACTATCTTTGGTACCACGGCTGATGTAGACATTACGCATACTTGGTCTGGTGACTTAGTGCTTACACTTATTTCAGCACAAGGTACAGAGGTTACTTTACAAAGCAATGAAGGTGGCAGTGACGACGATATTGTGAAGTCATTTACATCAACGGTATTTAATTCTGAGGTAGCGACTGGAGATTGGACACTTAATGTTGAAGATACAGCAGGCGCAGATACGGGTAATATCAATGGTTGGTCACTTACATTTAGTGCTATTGGTGAAGTAAGTCCACAACCACCAGAAGCCGGCTTTAATGTTTCAGCACAAGGTTTAACTGCTACATTTACAGATACAAGCCGTGATGTTAATGATGACATTTCACAGTGGAGCTGGAACTTTGGTGACGGTGCAACTTCAACTGATGCAAACCCTGTTCATGCCTACGCTGAATCAGGTAGTTATGAAGTTGAACTAACTGTAACAGATAGTGAAAACAACTCAGATACATTCACACAAACAGTTGTTGTAAGTGATGTTGAAATTGAGTTGACTCTAAAACGCGCTAATAAGTCACGTCTTGATACTATGCGTGTAGAGCTAAACTGGGAAGAAGTGGGTGCTGAGTCACTTAGCTTATACCGAAATGGCGAACTAGTAGATACCGTATCAGATAATGGCCGTTACCGTGACTACGTTCGTAACGCAACATTATCAGCGTATAACTATAAGTTATGTGTTTCTGAGAACGTATGTTCGAATATTGTTACGGTTTCATTTAATTAAGCAAAATATACATTCCTAATGTAAACCAAGCCCAGTTTCACTGGGCTTTTTAATGCCCAATTAATAAATGTTATTAATTGAACTTGGTATTTTAATTGTTTTTATAGTAGTTATAAATCACTAGCCTCATATTATTAATTAATCAATTTATATCTATTTTGTTTATTAATTACACTTTATTTACTTGATATTTACTTTGTTCATGCTAGTTTCATAAATGGAAACTGACAATAGCATTTCTTAACACACTAAGCGGAGGAGCTAATGAGCTCACGGAAAATAATAAATAATGCCCTTAAATTAAGTGTCTTATCACTAAGTGCATTTAGTTTAAATGTATATGCATCAATAGACTGCAGTACATTGACGACATGGGAGTTAGGGCAAACTCATACAGCAGGAAGCCAAGTAAAGGCACAAAATAATGCGTATGAAGCCAAGTGGTGGACACAAGCAAACCCTTTGGAGAATGCCGGTCAATATCAAGAATGGTTACTTTTGGGTGCGTGTGACAGCGCTGTCAATGATAATCAATCGCCTATAATTACTGAGATCACACCTGGGAATGGTTCTTTATTTAACGATAAAGACAACGTTGTCATTTTGGCGCAAGCAACTGATTCAGACGGCTCAGTTGCAAGTGTGGAGTTTTTTGTCGACGGCATTTCCATAGCGGTTGATAACACTGCGCCGTTCAGTGTTAACTGGCAAGCTATCACGGGCGAACATCAAATTAGCGCGGTAGCAACAGACGATGAAGGAGCGAACTCTGCAGAAGTTGTTAATACGCTGAACGTTAGTGATTCAGTAGTTGTTGACCCTGTTAATCAAGTACCTGTTGCCGCTATTTCATTTAGCACGCTTCCGGATCAACTGGTTGTTGGTTCGCAGGTGGTGTTTGCACTTTCTGGAACTGATAGTGATGGCCAAGTAACGGCTCTGAGCTTTGCAGCAAACGGGGTGGATGTTCATCAATCAAGCTCACCAGCGAGCAGTTTTGCATGGCAAGCAACGGCACTTGGTCAGGCAACTTTCACCCTAACGGTGACCGATAACGACGGTGCAACAGCGCAAGTAACAAAAGTATTAACGGTTGTTGATGAAAATACAGGCCCAGTTACGGGCACTGACTGTCGTCCCCAAGGTTTATATCAAACTCCCGGTGTAAACACGCCTTACTGTACGATTTATGACGCTGATGGTCGTGAGATCATGGGCCCAGATCATCCACGCCGTGTAATTGGATACTTTACTAGCTGGCGTAATGGCGCTAATGGTCAACCCAGCTATTTAGTAAACGATATTCCTTGGGATAAAATCACCCACATCAACTATGCATTTGCCCATGTTGATGCGAACAACAAAGTATCTATTGGCGATCCTGCTTCAGTAAATAATCCTGCTACTAATATGGAATGGCCGGGCGTAGTTGGCGCTGAAATGGACCCAGAGTTTAACTACAAAGGTCACTTTAACCTGTTAAACAAATATAAAAAACAACACCCAGATGTAAAAACATTAATATCAGTAGGCGGTTGGGCTGAAACCGGCGGTTATTTTGATGAGACGGGCCGTGTTGAAAGCGGTGGTTTTTATACTATGACCACTAATGCCGATGGTTCAGTTAACCATGCAGGTATCAATGCATTTGCGCAAAGTGCAGTTGAATTTATTGAAAAGTATGGTTTTGATGGTGTTGATATTGACTATGAATACCCATCATCAATGAATGACTCAGGCCACCCTGATGACTTTCCTATTTCTAACGCACGTCGTGCAGGGTTGAATGCTTCATATCAAGTGCTAATGAAAAAGGTACGAGAAGAGCTAGACCGTGCAGGTGAAGCTGCGGGTAAGCATTATTTACTCACGATTGCATCGCCTTCTTCAGGTTATTTACTGCGCGGTATGGAAACCTTCCAAGCGGTTCAATATCTCGATTATGTAAATATCATGTCTTATGACTTACATGGCGCATGGAACTCGCACGTAGGTCACAACGCGGCATTATTTGATACTGGGTTAGACTCAGAGCTTGCGCAATGGAATGTATACGGCACCAAAGAGTTTGAAGGCATTGGGTATTTAAATACTGATTGGGCAGTGCGTTACTTCCGTGGTGCGATGTCAGCGGGTCGAATCAATATTGGTTTACCTTATTACACCCGTGGCTTTAAAGATGTATCAGGCGGAACAAACGGTTTATGGGGCCAAGCGGCGCTACCAAATCAAGCTGATTGCGCTAAAGGTACCGGCGTAGGTGAGAAAAACAAATGCGGTAATGGTGCACTAGGTATCGATAACCTTTGGCATGATAAGAACGATGCAGGCCAAGAAATGCCAGCAGGTTCAAACCCTTTATGGCATGTTAAAAACCTTGAAAACGGCATTGTTGGCTCGTATTTAGGCGTGTATGGCTTAACACCTGATACCGACGCCGATGACCGCTTAACAGGTACTTACACTCGTCACTATGACAGCGTTGCTGTAGCCCCTTGGTTATGGAACGCAGATAAAAAAGTATTCCTTTCAATGGAAGATGAAGAGTCAATGGCAACAAAAGTTGATTACGTTATCAACAATGGCCTTGGCGGTATTATGTTCTGGGAGCTGGCGGGTGACTTTGACTACGATACAGTGAAAGGCGAGTACTTCATGGGGTCAACGCTTACTTCACTTGCATACGATAAGTTTAATCAAAGCGGTGTTGCATATGATGTACATGGCGGAAATCCAAACTTCACAGTGCCTGCTGAAGCCGTAGATATCACATTTACAGCAAAAGACTTCCCAATTGGGGATGATAATTACCCAATCAGCCCAACGTTTGCATTTACTAATAACTCAAGTCTTGATTTAAGTGGTGCAAAAATCTCATTTGATGTGCCGGTATCAACTTCCGCTATTTTTAAATCTAACTGGAATGCACAAGAAAAACTGGGTATGGCTGTAGAAGTAAATGGATCGAACGCAGCGGGTAATAATATTGGCGGTTTTGAGAACGAGTTCCACCGTTTCTCAATCACACTGAACAATGAATGGGGCGGTCAACCAAAAGACTTTAGCGCTGGTGCAACTGTGAATGCACAAGTGATGTACTACATGCCAATCACTGGGCCTAGCAACTTTACCATTGAAAAAGATGGAAAAACTTATGCATTCAAAGCTGAATACCCAATGCTACCAGATGCAACACCGGGTGATGGCACGGGCAATCCAGATAACGGTGGCGGTGACCCTGTAGGTACGTGTGAAGGAGTTGATATAGCCACGATTCCTGTTTATCCAAACTTCCCTCAAACAGACTGGGCGGGCAACCCAAGTCATGCTGCTGGCGGCGATCTAATGGTGCATAACAACGCAGTTTATAAAGCCAAGTGGTGGACAACCTCTGAGCCGGGTGCAACAGCAGATTGGACCTTAAGTTGTAGCCTGTAATTTACAAAACAATGAGGGGTAGGCCTGAGCTTGCCCCATGTATTGAGTCTAATAAAGGATAAAATAATGGCATCAATTAAATTTAACACGATTACGCTATCTGCAATTACTAGTGGTTTACTACTCAGTACACTAGCACCGCAAGTGCAAGCACATGGTTATATGGATAGCCCTAAAGCGCGCCAAGCAATTTGTCAAGTTGATGGCGGATACTGGTGGCCTGAAGACGGCACAAATATTCCTAACCTTGCGTGTCGAGCCGCATATTTAGAATCGGGCACGGTGCAGTTTGTACAAGCGATTGAATTTTCGGTTAATACTCCTGACTATTTAAATCAAACCGCAGTTGAGGCCAGTGTACCAAACGGCACTTTATGTGCTGGTGGCGATACAGCCAAACGGGGTATGGATTTACCATCACCACATTGGCAGCGCAGTGATGTAGTACCCAATGCCAATGGTGATATTCAAATACGTTATCTTGCATCAACCCCGCACAACCCAAGCTTTTGGCAGTTTTACATTACCAAGCCAAGCTTCAATAGCGCAATTGACGTACTAACTTGGCAAGACTTACAGCTAGTGCAAGAGCACGACAACATTGAGGTCGTTAAAGACCCCGATGGTAAACGCTACTATGAAATGAATGTTGCAATTCCGCAAGACCGCAGCGGCGAGGCCATTTTATATAGCCGTTGGCAACGTAATGATGTGGTTGGTGAAGGCTTTTATAACTGTAGCGACATCAACATAGTAAATGACGCAGGCCCAACTGATCCAAATTCGTTGACTAGCGTCGGTTACTTTGTTCGCCAAGGGCAAAATGCTATTGCAGGCGACATCGTATGGGCGCGATTATTTGACGAAACAGGCCAAGAGGTGATCAACCAACAGCTTAAAATCAATGCCGACAATCAAGCAAATTGGCAACAAGCATTGGCTGAGCAGCTTAACCTCGATTACGCGCATTTAGTGCAAATTGGTGTGAAAAACCAAGCGGGCGACATTACGTTTGATGCAACCGACGTACTTATAAATCAAGTGTATAGCAGCGATGCAAATTATACCTATGCCTTGAGTGTGCAAGGTGCGCCAACAAACACCGCACCCATTGTACACACCCCAGATAACCTAGTAGTTGATGAAAACACCACAACAGCAATTCATCTGCATGCCTTTGATGATGAGCAAAGTGAGCTAACTTACAGCTGGACAGTACCTACACCGCTAAGCTTTACAGGCTCTGGTGCCAACATCAACTTAACCACTGCAGAGGTATCAGCAAACACCGATTACACCATTGCAGTATCTGTATCGGATGGTCAATTAAGTACCCAAACCAGTTTTAGTGTCACGGTTAACGATGTACCTGTGGTCGATCCGGTTGACCCAACAGTACCTGAATGGGAAAGCACTCAGACCTATCAAGCCAGCGATAAAGCCCGTTTTGCTAACGTTATTTACACCGCTAAATGGTGGAACAAAGGCCAACAACCAGATACCTCAGCGGCATGGGAATCAGCCTCGAAAGCTGACACAGCAGCCACTTGGAATACTAGCAAAGCCTACCAAGCCGGCGCAGAAGTAACGTATCAAGGACAGCGCTATCGCGCTAAATGGTGGACTCAGGGCGATACGCCAGGGCAAGCCAATGTATGGACCAAACTTTAATAAAGCCTAAGTTTTGCAGTTCAAACTTATTAAATAATTACATAAATAATGGATAAGAGAGACCTATGAATATCAAACAACTAAGCGCAGCCATCGGTGTTGCTTTATTTGCAAGCACAGCATCTGCTGCACCGTCTACACCAAGCATTAATTGGGAACCACAGCAATATTCGTTTGTTGAGGTAGATCTTGAGGGAAACGGCTCTTATAAGCAGCTAGTTACCCGTGTTGAACAAGTTAATATCAACATTCAGTGGAGTGCATGGAGTGGTGATGGTGGCGATAGCTACAAAGTATATTTTGATGACATGCTAGTGAATGAAGGCACGCTTGCTGCTGGTTCTAAAAGTGGCACTATTTCATTCCCTTATGATAAAGCAGGCCGCCATACAATGTATGTTGAGCTATGTGAAGGTGGCACGACCTGTGCGCGTAGTGCAGGCAAACCTATTGTAATTGCTAATACTGACGGTGGCCACTTAGCGCCATTGCCGATGGATGTAGATCCAAATAACCGTGACATTGGTATCAAACAAGGTTTAGTTACAGGCGCTTACTTTGTTGAGTGGGGAATTTATGGCCGTGATTATGATGTAACGAATATGCCAGCACAAAATCTGAGCCATATTTTGTATGGCTTTATTCCAATTTGTGGTGAAAACGCATCGTTATCGGGTGGTCCTAAACGTGCACTTGAAACCGCTTGTGCCGGCTCTGCAGATTACGAAGTGGTTATTCACGACCCATGGGCAGCAGTACAAAAAGCACTGCCAGGGGTTGATGCAAAAGACCCTATCCGTGGTACTTACTCTCAGCTAATGGCGCTTAAACAGCGTTACCCAGATATTAAAATTTTACCATCTGTAGGTGGTTGGACGTTATCAGACCCATTCGGTGGCTTTACCAATAAAGCTAACCGCGACACCTTTGTTGCCTCAATGGAAGAGTTTTTAAGAACATGGAAATTCTATGACGGTGTCGATATTGATTGGGAATTCCCAGGTGGTGACGGCCCCAATCCTGACATTGGCGATCCAATCAACGATGGCCCAGCCTATGTTGCTTTAATGCAAGAGCTACGCGCTATGCTTGATAAACTAGAAGCAGAAACGGGTCGTACTTACGAGTTAACTTCAGCCATTGGTGCAGGTTACGATAAAATTGAAGATGTAGACTACCAAGCCGCAAGCCAATACATGGATTACATTTTTGCCATGACCTATGACTTTTATGGCGCATGGAGTAATGTAACCGGTCACCAAACTGCACTTTACTGTGGTGAACACATGAGTGTTGGCCAATGTAACGGTACCGGGCTTGATGAAAATGGCGAACCTCGTAAAGGCCCTGCTTATACCACCGATAATGCAGTGCAGCTGTTACTTGCGCAAAATGTACCATCGGAAAAAATCGTCGTGGGCACAGCTATGTATGGTCGTGGTTGGGAAGGTGTTTACCCGCAAAATGCAGCGATTGATGGTAACCCAATGACCGCCCCTGGTAATGGCCCATTAAAAGGCTCTACGGCACAAGGCGTATGGGAAGATGGGGTTATTGATTACAAGGGCGTTAAAGTCAATATGATTGGTGCTGCGGGCACAGGTATTAATGGTTTTGAAGTGGGTTATGATGAGCAAGCACAGGCCGCTTATGTATGGAATCGTTCAACCGGTAAACTAATTACTTATGATAGCCGTAAGTCAGTACTGGCTAAAGGAGCGTATGTTAATCAGTATAATTTAGGTGGTTTATTTGCATGGGAAATAGATGCGGATAATGGTGATATTCTTAATGCTATGCATGATGGTTTAGGGGGCGTAGTTGCTCCGCCAACAAATAAAAAGCCAGTTGTTTCTGTGTCTTCATCAGTGTCTATTAATTCAGGCGAGAGTATTACAGTAACAGCTTCTGCAACTGATGCAGATAACGATCCACTTAGCTTTAGCTGGAATGCTGATAGCGCACTGGTGGTATCTGGACAAAATAGTGCATCATTAGTCATTACAGCGCCAACAGTGACTGCAGATACACAGTATGTGGCAACTGTTGCGGTATCAGATGGTCAAGCAACTGTTAATCGTGATGTTGTTGTTAATGTTATTGCGCCAACATCAGGAGGCGAAAACACAGCACCGAGCGTTGATGCTATCGCTAATATCAGCGTTGAAGAGGGCGCATCAGCAAGTGTAGCTGTAGTGGCTAATGATGCTCAAAACGACGCCCTTTCGTATACGTGGACAGTACCAGCAGGCTTAACATTAGTGGGTAGCGGTTCAAATATAAGTCTTGAGGCAGGCGCTGTAGATACCGATACAGATTTCACCGTGTCTGTTGCAGTTAGTGATGGTGCATTAACCACAACGCAAAGCTTTAGCGTAACAGTTACAAACGTTGATACTACAAATCCACCTACAGGAAGCTGGGATGCGAGTGTTGCATACGTTGGTGGTGATGTCGTTACTTATAACGGCGTTGAATATAAAGCAAAGTGGTGGACTCAAGGCGAGCGTCCTGATTTAGGTGGTGCATGGGAAGCAACAACACAACCTACAGATGGTACGGGTGTCGCAGTTTGGCAGCCAACGGCTATCTATAACAGTGGTGATGAAGTTTCTTATCAAGGTAATAAGTACCAAGCTAAATGGTGGACTCAAGGGAACGAACCTGGTTCAACCGATGTATGGTTAGCACTTTAATTTTAACCTGAGAATTTGGGTTTTAAAAAACCATATAAATTAAAAAAGCAGCTTTCGAGCTGCTTTTTTGTTAACGACTATTACGAGGGGTTAAAACAACGCTTTAGAGCTAATTATTAAGCCGTTTACATCAGCATATGCCCAATCACCAGTATTAATTGTGGTGTTTAACATATTAACCGGGTGATCTTTAGCGCCTAAGCCGCGCTTAGTGGTGCAGCGCGGGGTTGCGCCTAGCGCCATTACAGGTAAATCAAGTGTGGCAAGAATTTCAATATCGCGACAGCAACCATTAATAACTATGCCGTGCCAGCCATTTTTTAGTGCGCGCTCTGCAATCATATCGCCAATAAAGGCAAAACGTTTACTGGCAAAACCATCAACAACCAATACTTTTCCCTCACCGTTTTCATGCAGTATGTTACCAGCAAACGAGTTGTCGTCAGGGCAGGTGACGGTCACTACTTGACCATAAAAGTGAGTTTTATTACCAAAGTGTTGCAAGCCACTGTCAGCAACTTGCACATGGTCGCGATGTTCATCGTATAAATCGGGCGTAGTAAACTGTGTCATTGAGGGCATCCTTGTTTTTTGGCAAAGCCATGTACGGCAAAGGCAAGTAAATTTAAAGTAGTAATAATGTTTATCGTAGGCTAATTAATCACTCAGGTGTAGCTATTGTTGCAAATTGGCTTATAGATTTTAGTCGCAATATAAGTACTTTTAGTGCTTTCCATCTGTTTCCATGAGTAACGAATGCTGTTAATTAGTTTTATTTTTTCGAATAAAATTGATTTTGTGAGCGCATTAGCCAAACGTCTCATTGTTGGCTACTTTTTCATATGCTACGTTCAATTGTTATTTAAAAAGTGGGGCGCAAAATAGCGTTCTATAAACACATACAAAAAGAGAAGCGTGCTTTATGATCATCTTTTTTATTTGCCTGACTATTTTAATATTAGGCTATAAGTTTTATAGCCCGTTTGTTGCAAAACAAGCGGGTTTAGATTCAACCGTAGACACTCCGCAAAAGCGTTTTAGCGAAGGTGTTGACTATGTTGCTATTCACCCTGTTCGTGCATTTTTAATTCAGTTTTTGAATATTGCAGGAGTAGGCCCCATATTTGGTCCTATACTTGGCGCCTTGTATGGTCCAGTAGCGCTGGTTTGGATTGTACTTGGTAACGTTTTAGGTGGAGCTGTACACGACTTTTTCTCTGGCGTAATGAGTATTAAAGAAGACGGTAAAAGTTTACCTGAAATTGCAGGCCATTATTACAACGTAGTATTTAAAGGCTTTATGCTTATATTTACTGCTATGTTGTTATTTTTTGTTGGTGTAGTGTTTATTATGAGCCCAGCAGGATTATTGAGTAACTTAGATGCATTTGAAGGCACCATTTTTGCTAGTAATACATTTTGGGTTCTCGCTATTTTAGCTTACTACTTTTTAGCCACGTTATTACCAATCGATAAAATCATCACTAAGTTTTACCCTATTTTTGGCTTGTTAATGATTGTAATGACAGTTGCTATCGCAGTCTCACTGTTAATCAACGCACCACATTTACCAGTAGCTGGCGACTTTTTAGCGTATTTTGAAGCCGATCATGCTCACGACTTTTTAGCCCCAAATCCTGATGGACTGCCTACTTGGCCGTTGCTATTTATCACCATTACTTGTGGTGCTATTAGTGGTTTTCACTCAACGCAAGCACCTATTATTGCTCGTTGTTTAACTAACGAAAAATATGTACGCCCGGTTTATTATGGCGCGATGATGTGCGAAGGTATTGTAGGTTGTGTTTGGGCGCTTGCTGGTATTGCTGCCTTCCCAGAAGGGTACGCTGGTTTAAAATCGATGCTTGATTTAGGCGGTCCAGGCTTAGTGGTTAACCATATTGCAAACAGCTACTTAGGTGTATTTGGTGGTATTATGGCTATTATTGCTGTTGCTGTTTTCCCTATCACCTCAGGTGATACGGCGTTCCGTTCACTGCGCTTAACGGTGGTTGATGCGTTTAGTATTCCGCAAAGTTTACGTAATCGTTTGTTGTTAGCACTGCCAATTTTAACCATTGCTTACTTTATGACTAAGCTCGACTTCTCTGTTATTTGGCGTTATTTTGCGTTTTCAAATATGCTGCTTTCTACCAGTGTGTTGTGGCTTGCGACCAAGTACCTATTTGACCGTGGTACATTCCATTGGATCACTAGTATACCCGCCGTGATCGCAACCGCAGTGACCTTATCTTACATTATGACTGCGGCAATTGGGTTAAACTTATCAAGTGACTTAGGTAAGCCTATTGGTGTAGTGGTAGCGGTAATAGGCTTTATTGCATTAGCTTTTGTGCACTCAAAACATAAAGTGCATCCAGCTTAAAACTACATAGTTATTAATGTAAAAAGCGAGCTTTATTGAAGCTCGCTTTTTTATATAAGCACTTAAAAAGTAGCTTGTTCGAAGTAGCTAATATCATCTAGGGTTTTACTAATAATCATTGCCCCTTCTAATAAGCTCACTGTTTGTATTGCCGCCCGAGCAGGATTAAGCTCTCCATTTATTTGATGTGCTTGAGTTAACCAGGCTAAGTTTTTATTAAAAAACCGCTGAACTTCAACCCGCACTTTATCGGGTAGGCTGTCGCTTTCTGCACCGAGTAAGCCACATAAACACATCTTTTTGTCTATCACGAGCGCATTTCTAAATAACTGAGTGTAAATATCGATGGGATTTTTACCGTTTGCTTTATGTGCATTCGGATCGCCAAGTACTGCAATAAAGGCATCGGTGTATTGATGCGCGAGTTCAGCACCTAAATCAGCTTTGGTTGGAAAGTGATAATGCACACTGGCACTTTTTATACCAATCTCAGTAGCAAGTTCTCTAAAGCTAAAGTTGCTATATCCACCCAGTCGCACTTTATTTTCTGCGGCTTGTAGCAGGGCTGCTTTTTTACTCATTTTGATATTTCCTTGCTGTTATCTGAAAAAATTATCAACCAGTAGGTAGTTATTTTCAAGCTCTTTTGTTTTTAGTTTGCAAGCATTTAGCGCTTGCTATAAATTACCTATCAGTAGGTAGTTTTTGTTTGCCAATATTAACTTAGGGTCTGTTGACCTTTCAAGGTTAAATTTGCAGCAGTCTGTTTGGCATTTAGGCAAGGCAGCGCCTATGTGGTGTGGTTGTTCCCCATAAATAGGCGATAACGCAGCATCAATACCAAACAGGCGC